>JAIWOB010000055.1 GCA_020217065.1 Chloroflexota bacterium
CGAAGACCTTGCCTCCGGCTTTCTCGAAGAGGTGGTTTTTGGTTACGGGCGCGAAAAAATCACCATCAACGAAGGCAGGGTGTTGGAAAAAGACGAACGCTCGCCGTTGATTCTTATTGGCGGACCGGGCTTGGTGCAGGTCAACCTCGACAGCGCCGCCCTGCTTGAAAAAGTAGACGGAGAACCGGAAGTCATCTATCCCCGCAGCGCTCCCTGGAAATTGGGCAGGTTCGAGCGCATCCGCGAAATTGGCAAATACGACGAAGTGGGCAAGCGCGAGTACGCCATCATCAGCCTGCGCGACCAGTTCGTAAAAGGTCTCTCCGTAAAGGCGCGCACCAAAGACGGCATCCCGCTGGAAGCGCACGACATCAAGGTCATCTTCAGCATTCTGCGGCGGAGCGGCGAAGGAGAAAAGGTCCAGGGCGAAGCCTATCTCTTCGACGAGCGCGCTGTCGAAGCCCTCGTTTACCGTCAAACCATCATCACCCCGCAGCCCAACGCCCCTTCCGGAGTCTCCTTCCCCTGGGACACCACCGCCATCCCTCTCGTCCTTTCGGAATTGGAAGAACTCATCCAATCGCACAACCTGGGCGAAATCCTCGCCAGCATCAGTCAAAAGGAATTGGACGCGACTTTCAAGAACGACCAAACGGTGGCGCAAATCCGCCTGGAAATCACCGGTCAGCAAGTAAAGGTGGGACCGCGGCGCGAAGCGCCAAAATTCCAGCCGCGCTCCGCCATCACCGCCCATTTCTTTGAGAAGGAATTCCGCGAGAAAGCCGCCGAGATGGGCGTTTCCATCGAATGGATAGACATCGGCACCTGGCAGCTGCCCTCAAACCTGATTCATGAAAAACACAAGAAAGCCTGGGAACTCTCGCGCCAAAACGCCGCCAAGCGCAGTGCCCTGGAACGCTCCAAGAAAAAGCGCGAGATGGAAGAGCTGCTGAAACTGGTGGAAAACGTCGTCATCCGCAATTTCGACAAAAAAATCGAGTTCCGCCGCATGAGCGAGGAGGAACTCAACAAATTGATGGAGACCAACCCGCAGGCTGCCCGCGAATACCGCCAGCAACTGTTAGCGCATCAGCAGGGCGGGGGACAGAGAAAAAATCCGCGCGCCGTGGCGCAGGAGATGTTGAACGCCTTCCGCATGGAGCTGCGCGCCGCAAGAGATTTAATCGAAAAGGAAAACAAGCCGCTTGAGGAAAAAATCGCCAGCCTCAACAACATAGACAAGGCGCTGCATAATATTTCGCGCCTGACCCCGCCGCACTGGGTAAGGAAATAACATGAAACATCCCCACATGCAAATCGCCCCTGAAGTAAGAATCGCCCTCGACTTGAACGCTCCCATCGTCGCCCTCGAATCCACCGTCGTCACGCACGGGCTTCCACGCCCGCAAAATTTGGAACTGGCGCGGGAAATGGAAAAGACCGTGCGAGAAGCTGGCGCGACCCCCGCCACCATTGCCCTGCTCGACGGGCAAATCCGCGTCGGGCTTTCGGACGAGGAACTGGCTCGGCTGGCAGAGAGCGAGTCTGCGCTCAAGGTCAGTCACCGCGATTTCGCCGCCGCCATCGTCAAAAAGGCAAACGGCGGGACGACCGTCGCCGGCACGATGTACGCCGCCAACATGGCGGGGATTAAAGTCTTCGCCACAGGCGGTATCGGCGGCGTTCACAAAGAATCGGCGTTCGATATTTCCACCGACCTGCGCTCACTGGCGGAGATTCCCACCATTGTGGTCTGCGCGGGAGCCAAAGCCATTTTGGACCTGCCCGCCACCCTTGAAGTCCTTGAGACGCTGGGCGTGCCTGTAGTCGGTTTTCAGACCGACGAGTTCCCCGCCTTCTACTCCCGCGAAAGCGGGCTGGGAGTCAGCGTCCGCCTCGATACGCCAAAAGAAGTCGCCGACTTCGCCAAAGCCCATTGGGAGTTGGGCATGAAAGGCGGCGTCCTGGTCGCCAATCCCATCCCCGCAGCGGACGCCATCCCCGCCGCCGAGATGGAACCGTTCATCGCGCAAGCCTCCGCCGAAGCGCTGGAGCGGGGAATCCACGGACAGAAACTCACCCCGTTTTTATTGGAAAGAATCAGCGAGTTGACGAAGGGAAAATCCCTCAAAGCCAATCTCGCCCTGCTGTTGAACAACGCAAGTCTGGCGGCGCAAATTGCCAGCGAGTTAACAGGGAAAAAGAAGGGGTGGGCGATTTAGAAAAGGATAAGCGATGAATCGCCCGCGCAAAGTTATTGGGAAGCGCGGGATTTTTTTCTCTTTGCCTGCCGCTTATTTTTGCGCCAGCAATTCCCTCACTAAACTCTCCGGCGCCTGCACGGCGACCAACTCCCCTTTTACAGTGACCATCCCATCCGCGACAATCCATTCCTCCACCACCACCTTGCGTCCTTTCACTTCCTTCACCCTGCCGCGCACTTCCAGCACGGGACCCAGCGGCGTGGGTTTAAGATAATCCACATGCAAAGAGGCGGTGAGATAACGCAAAGGCGGCTCGCTGTCCATTTCGCGGTTCTCGGCGCGGTAGCCTGCGGCGGCTGTCCCCGTGCCATGACAGTCAATCAGCGAAGCCAGCAGTCCGCCGTAGACGTAGCCCGGAATGGCGGTATGGTAAGGCTTGGGCTGAAAGTGGGCGACGGTTTCGTCTCCGTCCCAATAACTCTTGAGTTGATGCCCAACTTCGTTCATGCTGCCGCATCCGTAACAATGGGCGAAGTATTCGGGGTAATACTCTTGAAAGGCTTTTTGGGTCATGGGAGTCTCCAATTGACGATTTGCGATTATGGCGCGGGAGGGGTTGGCGTCGCAGTGAGAGCGGAGTCTTCGCCAATGACCAAAAAACGCCCGACCACCTTCCATTCGTAACCCATAAAAATCTGCACCTCGTACTGCCCCGCCTGCCATCCGCCGATGGGGTTGGAACATTCGGTATAGCCGCCGATGCCCCCCGTCCCGCCGTCCCAGGGTTTGGTCTCGTAACACACCAACTGACCGTCGCGGTACCAAAGCGCGGTCCACTGCGCGCCGGGGATGGTATTGTTGTAGTCAAAACCGCCATACATGGTTTGAATGGGAAGGGGAAAAACGGTCTGCGGGTCAATGGGGTTGACCCCGTCAAAGCGGGTGGAAAACTGGATGGGGCTGAAAAGCGCGTCGGGATTGGGGGTCAGATTTCCCTCAAATAACGCCTCGATGGCGAGCGGCAAAAAGGGAGTGAGAGTCAGCGTGGGCGTGTTGGAGACCGCCGGCGTGGGAGTTTCGCTCGGCGGAACGGTGGCTGTCGGCGTCAGCGTGATGGTCGGCGTCAGCGTGATAGTCGGCGTCAGCGAGGGAGTGGGCGAAGGCGGAAAGTATTCGTATACCAGCGGCTCGCCAAAAGCGGGCAGGAGAAAGGCGGCAAGCAGCAAGAAAAGAGCCAGAAAAAACAAACGCCAGGCATTCGCGCTGCGCATCCGCCGCAGGCTGTAAAAAGACAATTTCCGCGCCGACTGCATGGCGCGAATGGCGCCGCGAACGGCAAAGACGGCGGCGGCTACCATCAACAATGAAACGGCGATGATTCCGGCGTGAATATCCATAAGCGGAATTATAAACGTTAAAAAGTTTGAGAGTTATAATTCGCGCATGACTCAAGAAACCGTCTTCCTCAAACTTGGCGGGTCATTAATCACCGACAAGGATACCCCTTACACTCCTAGATTGGATAAGCTTAAGGAACTGGCGCTGGAAATCAAAGCGGCGCTGGAATCCTCCCCCACCCTGACCTTGATTCTGGGACATGGGTCTGGCTCATTTGGTCACACCGCCGCTAAAAAATACGGAACGCGGGAAGGCGTTCATACCCGCGAACAATGGCGCGGTTTCGCCGAAGTCCGCTTTCAGGCGGCGGAGTTGACTCGTTACGTGATGAAGACCCTGCTTGAAGCGGGGATTCCAGCCATCCCTTTTTCGCCGTCGGCTTCGATGGTTTCTACAAATAGAAGGGTCACGGCGCACAATATATTGACTATACGCAAAGCGATGGAGGCAAACCTCCTCCCTGTCGTCCACGGGGACGTCGCCTTCGATGAGGCGCTTGGCGGAACGATTCTCTCCACCGAAGACGTTTTTGCCTTTTTAGCCGAGAGTCTCCCCCCTTCACGAATTCTGCTGGGAGGAATCGAGGCGGGAGTCTGGGCGGATTTTCCCGCAAGGACGAAATTGGTAAAGGAAATTCGCCTGTCGGAATACGAAAAGTTTAAGGCGGGCATCGGCGGCTCCGCAAGCGCAGACGTCACCGGCGGGATGAAAGCCAAGGTTGAAGAAATGTTCGCCTTAATTCAGAAACGCCAGGGGCTGACGGCTCAAATCTTTTCGGCGGAGCAAAGCGGATTTCTCACCCGCGCCCTGCGCGGCGAAAACGTCGGCACGCTGTTAAGAGAGTGACAAATGAAATGACGAATTTCTCTTGCTTTTTTGTCAATTACCCAGATAATTAGGGAAGTTAAATTATATATAATTTCATAAGGAGAATCCATGGCTACCAAAGCAATGCCCGCCAAGAAAGTCGTCAAGGCGAAAGCCAAGGCGGTTGCGAAGCCGAAAAAGGCTGTCCGTACAACTCAGAAAGCGGCTGTCACGTTCAAGCCGACCAAGTTGAAATTGGTTCGCCCCGTCCCCTCCGACATCGAAATCGCGCAGGCGGCAAAGGTCAAGCCAATTACACAGATTGCCGCCGAACTCGGCATCCGCGAAAATGAGTTGGAATTATTCGGTCCCTACAAGGCGAAGATTAAACTGGAAATTTTAGAGCGCCTGAAGAACCGCCCGAACGGAAAATATATTGACGTAACCGCCATCACTCCCACCCCGCTGGGCGAAGGCAAAACTACAACCACTGTCGGGCTTTCCCAGGCGCTGGGCGCCCACCTTGGCAGGAAGGTTATTACCGTTATCCGCCAGCCCTCTCAAGGACCGACCTTCGGCATCAAAGGCGGGGCAGCCGGCGGGGGATATTCGCAGGTCATCCCGATGGAAGATTTCAACCTGCACCTGACCGGCGACATTCACGCCATCACCGCGGCGCATAATCTGGTCGCCGCCGCCCTCGACGCCCGCGTGATGCACGAGAAGACCCAAAGCGACGAGCAATTGTTCAACGCTCTCTGCCCGGTGGACAAGAAAGGCAATCGCAAGTTTTCTCCCAACATGATGCGCCGTTTGAAGAAACTGGGCATCGAAAAGACCGACCCCAACGAATTAACCCCCGAAGAACGCTCCCGCTTTTCGCGGCTGGATATAGACGAATCCACCATCACCTGGCGGCGCGTGATTGACATCAACGACCGTATGCTGCGCGAGATTCAGGTCGGCTTAGGCAAAGACGAAGCCGGTCACGAACACCGCTCCGGCTTCGACATCACCGTCGCGTCGGAAATCATGGCAATCCTGGCGCTCACCACAAGCCTGGAAGACATGCGCGAACGCTTCGGGCGCATGGTGGTCGCCACGAACAAACGCGGCGAAGCCGTCACCGCCGAAGACCTCGGCGTGGCGGGCGCGGTGACCGTGTTGATGAAAGACGCCATCAAACCCAATATGATGCAGACGCTCGAAGGCACGCCCGCCATGGTGCACGCGGGACCCTTCGCCAACATCGCGCACGGCAACAGTTCCATCATCGCGGATAAGATTGCCCTGAAACTGGTCGGCAAGGACGGCTTTGTCGTGACCGAATCGGGCTTCGGCGCCGATATTGGCATGGAAAAATTCTTTGACATCAAATGCCGCTACTCCGGCCTGATTCCGCAAGTGGTGGTTTTGGTCGCCACCGTCCGCGCCTTGAAGATGCACGGCGGCGGACCGAAGGTCGTGGCGGGCAAACCGCTTGCCCATGAATACCTTGAGGAAAACCTCGACCTGCTGCGGGCTGGGCTTCCCAACCTGGAACGGCACATCCAAAACGCGCTGAAATTTGGCGTGAACGTGGTGGTCGCCGTCAACTCCTTCGCCACCGACACCCCCGCCGAAGTGGAGCTCATCCGCGAATCCTCGCTGAAAATGGGCGCGATGGACGCCGTCGTCTCTACGCATTGGGCGGACGGCGGCAAGGGCGCGAAGGCTCTGGCGGAGGCGGTCATCAAGGCTGCCGACAAGCCGAGCAATTTCCAGTTCCTCTATCCGCTGGAAGCCTCCATCAAGGAAAAGATTGAGACCATCGCCCGCGAGATTTATCGCGCCGACGGCGTAGACTATACTCCCGAAGCCGAAGAGCAAATCGAGCGGTACACGCGGCTGGGCTTTGACCATCTGCCGATTTGCATGGCGAAGACCCACCTCTCCTTTACAACAGACGCTGCGAAGAAGGGAGCCCCCACCGGCTTCCGCGTCGCCGTGCGCGAAATCCGCGCCAGCGTAGGAGCGGGCTTCCTCTACCCGCTGTTGGGCGAGATGCGCACGATGCCGGGTCTTCCCACCCGCCCCGTCTTCTATGACGTGGACCTGGACCTCAAGACAGGCAAAGTCGTCGGGTTATTCTAAACCCAACGTCCCGAAGGTTGCTGAAAACCTTCGGGACGTTTTTGATTTTACACCGACTTCTTGCGCGTCATCACTGTAAATAACCCGCCTAAAAAGAGGGCGGCTGCGCCAATGGCAAGCGCGCCCAACATGGCGCTGCGCCTTTCGCGTTCCGACATGGACGGCTGCGGGCTAAGGGCAGGCGTTACAGTAAACGCCGGCGCCGGCGTAAACGGAGGGTAGGTAGGCGGCGCAAAGACCTGCGGAGCGGAGGAAGGGGCGGGCTGGGTCGCTCCCCGCTTTACCAAAAGACGCTGTCCGTCTTGCAGCGTGAAATCAGCCAGTCCGTTCAATTGTTGGATTTGACGGATGGTCGTCCCGTAGGCGATGGCAATGCCCCATAATGTCTGTCCGTATCGCACGTCGTGATAAACGTCGCCGTCTGGCAGCGCGGTGGCAAGAACGACAGCCGCCATGCCCTGAGGCGGCAGCCCGTCTTGCGCCGCCTGGGTGGACAGGGCGGAATACGCCGCTTGAGTTTGCGGGATTCCGGTCAGAATGGCAAGGGCGTCGCTCTGCTGCTGTCCGCTTTGGGTGCGCAGGGCGGTCTCCACGACGACGACATAAGACTCATTCTCCGCCGAATAGGCGACGCCGACGCCAATATCGCTGCGGTCGCGGGAAAGCATGGTGTTTGTGTGTTCGTCGTCGCCAAGCCACATGGCAATCGCTCCTTCGGCGTCGTGAGCAAAGCCCCAGTTTTCAGAGCGATAGCCGTCCATGGAAAGGTCGCCCGAAAGAGGGTATCCGAGGGAAATGAGCCACTGACCGAGAGTCAGCCCGCCGGGTCGCCAGTGACCGGGCAGCCCGCCGGCGATTCCCTCAGCCTGCATCTGCCCAACCTGCATCAAAACGGGATGCACGCCCAGCGGAGGAATACCGTAAGACATCCGCAGGCGATTAATCGCTTCGATAACCTGAGAAGGCGCGGGAGGCGGCGCCGGAACGGCGGCTTCGGGCGTAGGCGTTTCATTTTGCGCCGACACGCGGAACGCAAAAATTCCAACCGAACACAGAGAAAGGACAACCAGCAACGGAAGTTTTTTGAGCATGTCGGCTGTCAACGGGTTCGCGGTTACGGTCTCCACGAGGGCGCGTACCAATCGAAATCGGCGGTCAAGCCAGGGGCTTGCAGCATCTTCGTTTCCAGCGTAGAAAGGTTGATTAGGAACAAGTGTCCGCCGGAAGGGGAAGAGGTTTCTTCTACGAGCAGGTATTTTCCATTCGGAGAAAAAATCAGCCGCCCAACAGTGACGCCTTTATAAAGGGAAGAAATCGCCTGTCCGTCGCGGCGGACAATGTAGACCTCGGCGGAAGGCATCCCATTGGACAGGTCGCTGTAGTAGTTGAACGCAATCCATTGGCTGTTCGGCGACCAAACGACGGGATAAACGCTCCCGCCTTTGAAAGTCGCCAGAACGGTTTCATTTGCCCCGCTTACGTCTATCGCTTTCAAAACATGGGTCTGGCTTAACTCGTCATAATCGTCCAACGCCAACAGGCTTTTATCGGGCGCGGCGATAAATTGCGATTTGTTTGCCCCGCCTTCGAACGCAGGGCGCGCGCTCCCATCGGCGGCGTTTACAAAGTAAGAAGCGTAGGTATTGCCGGCGCCAGGCAGGGCGGAACGCATTATGACGCTGCCGCCGAGCCAGCCGTCCATGATGTAGGGCTTGCCCTCGATGGGCAGTCCCGCCGAAACGCTTCTCAACCCCGAACCGTCGCGGCGTATGACATAGACATCCTCTCCGCCATACCCGTCTTGAGTGCGGAAGGCAATCCATTCGCCATCGGAAGACCAAAAAGGCGGGTCAATGTAAGGAAATTCCGCCAGAGAGGTCCATGCGTCCGAAACGGGGTCGAAGAGCCACAATTTCGTCGGAGTCCCATCGCTGTAGTCTGAATAAGCAAAGGCGGCGTATTGACCGTCGGGCGACCAAGCCAGAGGATTGATGGCAAAGTTGAACGGGAAAGGCGCGTTGACGATTTGCATTGGCGGGCAGTTTGCAGGGTCGAATACGCAAAAGCCCGAGACTTTAGCCAGCCGAATCGCCGCTCCAGACTGGTGAGGCATGAGGAAAAAATACAACTCCCCCGCCCCATCCGCCGCAGTCGGTCCCGTTTCGATGGGCTGGGAAGCGACTTGAGTCGGCATGGCAGCCGGCTCAAAGTCGGACGGCATGGAGAAAACGCTTGCGTCGAAGATTTGGTTGTAGGAAACGTTGTCCACAATCCGCTCTCCCCGCAGCGCCCCTGTCCCCTCTTTGACGCCGAATTCCTGCATTTTCAAAATGACCGCCGTCCGCGTATCGAGCCAGAATTTATAAGCGGCGCGAGTCTGCGAGGCGGGAGTCCATTCCACAACGAGCGTTTCCCTCCCCGCAACGGATTCGAGGCTCAAGGCGCTGAAGGTTCCTCCGCTTTGGGCGAAGTTGGCGGAAAAAGCCATTTCAGAAAGAGGCGTTCCCATCTGCCCCCACATGGGGTGCGGATACGCGGCGTCCCCGCCAACGGGAGGAACAAATTGACCCACGCGCGCAAAGTCGGGATAGGGAGAGGTCTCCGCCAAACCGGAATTCAGGTTGAGGTTATGAACGGTCTCCCCATCGCTAAATCTGACAATTTTATCGGCGGCGTTAACCGCGCCATTCAATTCGACCTTGAAGCGGCTGTTGGCAGGGTCTATCCATGCCCGCTCTTCAAAGACTTGAGTGGAGCCGTCCGCGCCATACCAGGCGACGGAGCCGCTCAATTGAAGGGTCGTCCAGTGGGTTGCGCTCTGGAGCATGGCTTGTTGAATTTGTTCGGAAGAGGAATCCAGGCGCAGAATGACCGTATCGGGCAAAGAGTCGAAATACGAGGAAGGAGCGATATCCGCCGAAGAACAGGCGGCGAGAAAGGCAAGCGCCAATAAGAACAAGCGTTTCATTCAGGGTCTCCTTTTACGAAAAAGACGACGGCAAAAAATCAAAAGTTCCCGCCGCCTTTGGGCAACGGGAACTCTCTATCGTCTTTCAATTCACTTACGGGGTTACGGTTGCCGTCGGCGTAGGGGTCATGGTGGGGATGACAACCTCCGTCGTGGCGGTCGGCGTTGGGGTTGGGGACAGAGTCGCGGTTGGGGTCGGGGTTAGGGTCGGCGTCGCGGGCGCAATCGTCGGAGAAAGGGTGGGCGTAGGCGTGGGGGCTGGCGCTGAGCCGCCGGCGTTGTAAATAATCGGAGCGACCCAGAGGGCGCGGTCTCCGGTTGGAGAGCCGGTGGCGTACACGCTAAGGACGAATTTCACGTCCTGCCCCGCCAGCGACGAAAGGTCAATATCGGCGGTGTAGTATTGCCCCTCATAACGCTCGACAAACGCCCAATAGGTTTGGAAATTGGTGGTGCCGGCGAGAACGTATTCGAGGCGGAAGACGACATA
>JAIWOB010000056.1 GCA_020217065.1 Chloroflexota bacterium
CTGCAAACCGCCGGCGGAGGCTTCCGGCAGGAAACGCCACAACAAAACCGCCTGATACAAGTTGCCGAAAATCAAAACGACAAGAAGGGCGGCGAGCGCCGTCCAATAAGGCAGGCTGCGTTGAAAGAAAGACGCGGCGCGGAAACGTGTTTCCTCAAACTGGCTTTCCCCTTCCAGCGGCGAACGCAATCCTGCGACAAGGTTATACGCCGCCGAAAACACGCCGGCGCCGGTCATGGCAAACCAGGCGGGCAAAATCAGGTTATAGGCAATGGCGGGAAGAATCCCAAGCAGTTTGACGGGAATCGCCGCCATGATGTAACCGTAGTAATAATAATTGATGTAATGACCGGCAAACCAGGGGTGTTCGGGCGGAAAGTACACCGTCCGCAGGACAGCGTTGAAGAAAGCAAAGTCCATCGGTTTTTCGCCGCCCAGCCAGGGATGCCAAAGGTCGGGGTTGCCCAATCGAATGAACAGGCTGAGGAGGAAAAGCGCCAGGAAGCCCCCTTCGACCCATAAGATGTGTTTCCATTGAGAAACGAAAAACGCCGCAAGCGGTTTGCGTTGGAAATATGCCGCAGCCGCGCTGGACAGCAGAAACAACCCAATACAAAGCAAGAGGGTCGAGCGGGAAAAAGGCAGAATCTTGAAACTGCCCAAAATCCAAACCAGCCATGCCAGAGCGAGCAGCGCAGCCATCCGCGACAGCGGATAGCCCCGGTCTGGCAGCCAGGGAAAGACAAGAAAGACCAATGGAAAGGCAAGCGCGCCCAGCAGGAAAATGAAGAGATACCAGACCAGCGCGCCCGCGAACTGGTTTGTATTTAACCAGGCGTTTCTGTCAAAGATGGAAGACCAGGCTGGGCTGCTGCGCTGCGCTTCGAGACGGTCGGAGGGAAGTCTCATGGCGGTCGGGGCGCGGGTATATTCCAGCGGGGTTTGGAAGAAGACCTCGTCCAGGTTAACTTCGTTCAGCAGGGCGCGGACTTTTTCGATGGAGAAATCTTCGGTCTTTTTGAAGACCATCACCTTGGGATGGTCGTAGACGGTGAAGGATTCGTCCGCCCACTGGTCGGGAAAGGAGATAAAACCCAAAGCGGGCGGACTTTCAAACACGGCGACCAATTCAAAGCCCAGCGGACTCTTGAATGGCGGCTTCAGCCCATAGGCTTTGTATTCCAACTCATCGCCCATGCACTCGCAGTCGAACAAAGCCTGATAGTATTTCAAAGTCATCGGGTAGCGCATGGGCATGCGGGGCATGGCGTCGTAAGCGCGGTTGGATGGGATGACGATATATTCGGTCTCTTCAAGAATTCGAAGCATCCTGTCGCGCTTTTCGGGGGTATCCGGCTCATAAAGTTCAAGATTAAGGGGCGAGTAAATGCCGCCCTGAGCGTCGTATTGATTAACATTCAGAGGCAGGGCGTCGTCCCAGGAGGTTTCGAGAGCCAGGGCGGCTGCGCGAATGCGAAGCGGAGCGCCGTCGGTCGCTTCATAGCGCACTTGATAGGTTCGCCCGCCAAGCAACTCGACGGGAGGAATCTCAAAAACGGGGGCAAGCCGCATTCCAGGCTCGGTAAACGAGAGAATCTGCGAAGTTTCGACCAACGGGCTTTCGTTTCCTTCTTGATAGATTCCCACCCGCAGCGTGGTTTGAGCGGGAACGAAGCGTTGTTCGAAATCGCTGATTTTCAGGCGGTTCAAGGTGAGGGATTGAGGCGGCGTCAGCGGGAGCGAACCTTCCAAAACGCCCGATTGGGATTGCAGGCTCAAGTCCACAGGCAGGGAAGGCAAGTTTTCATCCACATGCGACAGGGTAAGAGACCCGATGGAAAATTCGCCGCTGCTTTGGATGCGGTAATTGAAATAGTAAGTCTCGCCGCCGTTCAGGTCAATATCGCCAAAGGAAATGGAATGTTGAGCGCTTTGGTCGTCGTCGTGAATCGCCAGCCTGCCATCGGTAATGATGTCGTTCCGCTCCGGGTCGCGGGTGAGGCTGAAATAAAAACTTACGCCCAAGCGGCGAATGTCGGCGGAGGCGATTTTAGAGACCGTCCCATATTGTTCGACGTAAATGTTGGCGGAGCCTGTGCGCCCCGTCTCGACGATTTGACGGTTGCTCACGGCGACGGGGTAGGAACGAACGCCTGCGGGCGTTTCAACCACGACGTTGAACGGGGCAGGGATATTTTCAAGAATCCATTCCGAAGCGGCAATGCGCGTCATCGGACGGTTGTAGATGCGGGTAAAGGCGAAGGCATAGGCGTAGGTCGCAATCAGGACAAGAACGGGAAGAAAGACGCCGGCAGCCCCTTTCCAATCGGAAAATCGAAAGACAGTTTTTATTCCGCCGCCAAGCCAGCGTTCGCGACTGGCGCGGGTACGGTCGTAAATTTCCATCAGCGCCCAGGCGGCGAACAGAATCAAAAAGGGATAGATGGGAATGAAGTAGCGCATATAGCGCCAAAATTGGGCGTTCTGCCAGAGGAAATACCCGCCAACCCAGGCGAGCGGCAGGAAGTGACGGGTCCAGTCGCCGTTCCAAATGCGTTTGAGCGCCCAAGCCAACCCCAGCCAGGCGGTTACCCCAAGCGGAATCCCCATGCCCCAAACTACCATATTGACCCAGGCGTAAGAAGCGGGGCGGTTTGTCCAATGGGTGTTGGGGGGCCAGTCGGAGTATCCCGCCACCTGATTGACAACCTCACGGATGACTCGCAGCCAATCCTCGTTGAGCGCCACGCCCCAAAAGCCAGGTCCTGCAAAAGCGTATGGTTGAAAGACGCGGAAGGCAAGGGCGGCGGCAAGAGTCGAAAAAAGCCATCCGGCAGCCGTCAGGGATAATTCGGCGAAAAAGTTCGGTTTTTTCCAATCCACAACCAGGCGGGCGGCGCCAGCCAGAGCGATGATTCCAAACACAGGCAGGGTGTTGACCTTGCACGCGCCAGCCAGCCCGACGGAAAACCCAAACAGCCCAAAATGTATCAGGTTCGACCAGTTCATTTTTTCCGCAGGCTTGTGAACGGGAATCGCCCGCAGCGCAAAATAAAACGCGGCGAGGACGAAGACCGTGGAGAACGAATCCACGGTGAAATAGTGCGAAAGTTGAATAGGGAGGACTGCCGCCGCGCCCAGCGCCGCCGCCAGCAGCGCAATGCGCCTGTCGTAAAGATAGTTCGCCAGGACATAAAGCGCCCAGACCGCCAGTAAATCAAAGACGCCCGACATCGCCCTGCCCGCCAAAGTCACGGCGTTGTAATCGGTCATCTCCAGCCAATGCGCGACCATGCGCGTAAAAAAGAGCGGGAACATGCCGTAAGTGTAAGAACCGAAGCGCAGGGGGTTAAGCGGGCTGTTCGCGGAGTCGAAATACTGGGACGGCTTCACGTCATTAATTTGCCCAATAACCATCGAAATATAACGCTCGTCGGGATGCTGATGCTGTCCGTCGTCCCAGTTCAACCCCGTAAAACGGAAGTAAGCGCCGAGCAGGAGAATCAAAACCAGCAGAAGGCTGCTCGCCCAAGTCCCTTTGGGGGCTTTTGCGGAAGGCGCGGCGGCGTTTTCCAAAGGCGGCGCGAGGTTCGACCCGGCGGCGGGTTTGTCAACCTTCTTTTCTTCGGCTTCCATCTGCGGGGCAATGCGCCGCAAAACGGCAGGGTCTAGACCCCAAACCTTTTCCAATTGCTGCGCCGATTCGTAGGGACGCAGGGCGATAATCCGCCTTGCAACGCGCGGCGAAATCTGCAACGCGCGAGCCAGGGTTTCTTCGTCGGCGACGTTGAGGTCGGTGAGCGAAACGGGATTCTCGGTCATAAATTGCGCCTTGGGAGGGAATTGTATTTGCGTTTTGGAGCGGCAAGGCAAATTGTATTGTTTGGGCAACTTTCTTTAGTATATCAGCAATATTGTATCTTATGCGCCGCCCCAGCGGGTATAATCCTGCCCGTCGCCATGAAAAACGACTTCATCCACAAAACCGCCCACCCGCTTTTTTGGCAGGTTCTCTTCTTGGGGATTTCCGCCGCGCTTTTCAGCCTGATTTTGCTCAATCGTTCTCCCAACCTGCTGCGCCCCGTCAGCATGTCGCTGCGCAACGGCTTCGGGCTGGCGATTCCGCTTGCGGCGCTGGTGGTGTACCTCGCTTTTCGCGTTCCCCGCCGCCTCGGAGACTTTGTCAGCATGGCGGCTGTTCTGTCGTTGTTCGCCATGCCGCTGGCGGGGCTTTGGGCTTCGGGGCAGTCGCAATCTACCGTCTTGAGCGGGTTGATTCCTCTTTTCGACGCGGAATCCTATTACACCGACGCCCTGCGCCTGATGAATGGGGAAGACTTTTCAATATTTTCCGCCCGCCGTCCGCTCTTTGCTTCTCTGCTCGCCGTCGTCCTGACCTTGACCGGGCGTAATTTCATGGCGGCGCTCGCCGTCCTCACCTTTCTAACGGGACTCGCCTGCTATTTCACGGCGCGCGAAATCCAGCGCACGCATGGAGCGGAATTCGCCGTTTTCGTCCTGACGGTAATCTTCCTTTTTTACCGCGCCCACAGCGGCGTCAGCATGTCGGAAAACCTCGGCGTCATGCTGGGAACTTTAGGTTTTGGGCTGCTTTGGCGCGGAGCGTCGGCGAGAAGCCTCTTTTATATCTGGTTCGGCTTGCTTGCCTCCACGCTGGCTTTGAATGCGCGCGCCGGCGCTTTCTTCACGCTGCCTCTGCTTGTCCTCTGGGCGGGACGGCTTTTGAAAGAGAAAAAATGGATTTCATGGAAGGCTTTTTTTATCAGCGCAAGCGCGGTTGTTTTAGGGTTCGCTCTCAACCTTCTCCTTACCCGTTTGGTCGCCGCGCCAAGCGGAGTCCCTTTCGCCAATTTCTCCTACACCCTCTACGGGCTGGCTTCGGGCGGCAAATCGTGGGTTTATGTCTTCGAGACGCACCCGGAATTGAGTCAAATTCAGGAGCCGGAGCAATCCAAACTCATCTATCGCATGGCGTTTGAGTTAATCCGCCAGAATCCGCTGCAAACCCTGCAAGGCGCGCTCTTCAATTGGAAAATGTTGTTCTCAAATACCTGGTATAACGTCTACGCCTACGTTGGCGGGGAAAATTGGAAGGTCAATCTGGCGGCGCGCTGGGGCATGTATCTCCTCTGCCTGTTCGGGATTTTCGCCTGGATGCAAAATCGGGCGGACCCCGTCCGCAGCCTGGCGCTGTCTGCCGTTCTGGGCGTCTTCCTTTCCGTCCCCTTTCTGCCCCCCACCGACGCCTATCGCATGAGACCTTACGCCGCGAGCGTCGTTGTTTTTGCCGTCCTGCCGGCTTTTGGCTTCGATTTTCTCTTAAGCCAGTTGAAGCGTATTCCGCTGGCGCATAAACTTCTCGACAAGCCTTCTCTGCGCGCTTCATCTTCGATGCTGGCGTTTGTGACGATTCTGCTTCCCGCTTTGCTTGCCGCCCCCGTTCTAATTCAATCCGCCGCCAAGCCGCAGCGCGTCCCGTCCGTCTCCTGCCCCGAAGGCTTAACCCCCATTTTCGTCCAGTTCGACGAAGGAACGTACATTCATCTTAAGAAGCAAAGCGAGCCGTTCCTCGACTGGATGCCGAACTTCCACATCGGAACATTCAGGGCAAGCGCCCACTCCCTTGCGGACGGCGCCATGATTGCCTGGGCGGAAAACCTCGACGCTCCCGCGACAATTTTTGTCGCTTTGGACCTCCTCAGCGGAAACCGGGTGACGGCGGTCATTCCCTCGGACTTGATTCCAGAGACGGGGTCGCAGGCGAAGTTCTGCGGGCAATGGGAAAGCGACCCGCGCTTGAGAGGCTATGGGATTTTCTACGGGATTGAATAGTCAACCTTTGCGCTGCGCCCCGACTGCATTAAGAACGCCAGAAACAATACAAAAGCCGCCGCCTCGTACACGCTTGGAATAGCGTACCATTCTTTTTTGAACAACAACAGGAGAATCAGAGTCAAAGGGAGCGCGACGACAAAGCGTTCGGGCGCGCCCGTCCGTTCCACAATGAATTCGAGACCGCGCAGCGCCATGACAATGACGGCTGGAAACGCCGCGACAATTAATCGGGTGTCGTTGTGCGCGAACAGCAGGGATAAATAAGCACCGGCAATTAAAGGCGAATATCTTACCAAAAGAGCGAGAGTTTTCCTGACCGCGAAGAAGGGAAGGAAAAAGAGAGAAACGCCAAACGTCCCGATACTGTAAAGCAGGAGATAGTCGCGCGGGTCGCGCAAAATCTGTTGAATTCGCTTCAAGCCAATGTTTTGCAGCAGGGTCGCAAAATTATATTCTTCGTTGACTGTGGGAACGAACATCCTGAGGGCAAGCAAGAGCGCCAGCGCCGGAGCGGTAAGAAGCAAAGCGCGAAGCAAGAGCCTGCCGTCGGCAAATTTCTTTGCGTTGAGCGTATAGTAAAGCGGGGCGGCGAAAACGACGTTCTCCTTTGCGGCGACTCCCGCCGCCAGCAGGAAAAGAAAAAGAATATCCTTCCGCGTAACAACGCTCCATACGACGGCAACCATAAACAAAAATCCCAGCGGGTCCGAAAGCCAGAAATCGTACAGGTTAAATCTCACCGCCCAGCCCAGGGAGAGAAAAAACAAAACGCCGGCAAACGCCAGCGAGACGGAGAAGCCCTGGGCTTTAAACGCAAAATAAGAGACCATTCCCGTCAACCACAAGGCGGTGAAACTTAACAGCGCAAAATTGGTCAACACGTCGAAGGGCAGCGATTTCGCCAGGAAGGGGTTCAAGACGCGGTACTCGAAGGGAGCAAGGCGCATGTTAGCGGGATGCCCCAGCGCCATTTCAATATAGAAAACGTGGTCCCATTCTTCCTTAAAATCGGGATGCGAGTAGGTCATCCTGTCGGTTCTAAGAAAAAACGCGCCCAAACATAAAAAGACGGCTGACGCGACGAATATGATTTCCCAACGCTGTTTGTTCATCTATGCGGAAGTTTCCTTGTTAAAGCAGTTTTACCACAGAAGCCGCAAAGAATGAGAAGAAAAACGCCCCCCTTTACGGGTCTCGCTACGGTCAACGTCCTTTAACCGCGCGGCATCGGTTGTCAAACAAAAGAGACCCGCCTTGCGGACAGGTCTCTTTCGTTTATTCTACGGGGTCGCCGTCGGCAGCGGACCCGCAAACGGCTTGCCGGCGGAAATCATGGTTTCGGGGCTTAAAGCCTGTTCATGACCGGGGATGTTCGGCTTTGCGTTGACGAGGAAATCGTACAACAAAGAGGCTTTCCAATCGCCGCCGAGAATATTCACGCCTTTCGGCTTGTTCGCTTCGCGGCGGGAACCGGCTATGATGCCCGCGAAGGCGCTCAAATCCAATTGGGCGGGAGCGACGGTCAAATCTCCAGAGTGACAAGAAGTGCAGGCGAGGGAATCCGCTCCGCGCAGGTTGGGCTGGTTGAAGAGCGCCAGCGCTTCGGAAAAGTTCGCTTCGCAGTTCTTCCCGTCTTTATCCACAAAATAGAAGGGGTCGGCTTCGGTGGACTTGGGAGTCTGCGACGTCGCCCATGCGCCGATGAAATTCACCGCAGAGACGCGGCAAGTGTCGGAACTGGCAGGCGGAGCAGCGGGAGGCTCGGATTGCCATGAAACGTCCTGGGCGGGCAGGGTGGCGGGAATCAAAGTCGGGATGGGCGTGCGGTCTACGCGGGGCGCGCCGCGATTGCAGGTGAGAGTCACCCCGCAAGCCGAGACGTAGATAATGCTAATCCACGCCATTACGCCCAGCAGGAACACCGTAATCGTGCCATAAATGATTTTGCGTACATCGTCGTTCATGAATTGCCTTCCTTAATTTCGCTTATGTCATTGTGAGGGGGCGCTCTCCCCCGACGACACTTGCGCTGGCGCGCAGCGCCAGTGAGCAATCTCCATAAATTAGGGGATTGCTTCGGGCAACGAACGCCCTCGCAATGACATTACCGCATTTACGGCTGCGCCCCAAGCGTGCGGACGTAGTTCACCACATCCCAGCGCTCGCGGACGGAGAGGTTCTCATTCAGCGGCGGGCATTGACCCGAAAATTCAACGTCGGGGAAGAGCGAGTTTTCGGCGTTGAAAACGCCGTTTGTGATGGTCATAAAAATTTGCCCGTCGCTCAAACTCTGGACGGCTGCGCCGGTCAGGTCGGCGGGTTTCTTCTTGACGAGGAAAGCGGCAATCGTGCCATTCCCCTTTCCGTCAATTCCGTGACACTGCGAACAATTGACGCTGAACAATTGCGCGCCGCGCGAGACGGAAACATCGTCCGCCGCCACGGGGTTGGCTGGCTCAACGCCCGGCAGGTACGCCGCGCCTTCAATGGGAATGGACTGGGCTGGAACGGCGCGCGGCTCTTCCTGGGTCCCATACGAAGGTTGGATTTCCATGAAGACAATCCAATCAATCTTGACGATGTCGTAACTGAAAATCATCAAAACGGTGACCAGCGCGACCAGCGCGGCAAATACAAAAAGGAGTTGTTTGAACAGTCTCATAAGTGTTGCGCCTCCGCAGGCTGGATGGATTCCGCGCCAAGTTTCTTGAGAACGGCGGTAATTTTCTTCTCCTCCACGTGCGGACACTCAACGAGAATGGCAATTTTGCCGTCGCTGATTTCAGGCACGTATTTCATCGGGCGGTAGTTCGGGAAGAAACTGTCCAGAAAGACGCCGAGAAAGGTGGAAAGCAGCATCCCCAGCATGGTGATTTCAAAGAGCAGCACCACCGTCGGCGGACCCGGAACGGGATATTGCGACCCGACCTGAATCGGGTACGGGTAAAGATACGGGCTGACGAAAGCCAAAAACCCGCCCCCCAAAAAACCCAGGACCGCCCCGCCCAGGGCAATGCGCGGCACGTTCGTCCACTGATGCGGACGTCCCAGCATGGCTTCGGTGACGGGAATGCCGGAGATGACGTTCATGCACTCGTCATGGACGCCCAAATTACGCAACTGCTCGATGGCGTCGGCGGCAGGTTCGAGGTCCGAGAAAACAGCCAAGAGGTCAACGACTTTGTTTTCCGTCATGTCGTCCTCCTATTCCAATTCGCTGACCGCAACCACGGTCTCGCGTCCATATTTCTTGAGCTGGTGCGCCATCTGCCCTTCCTGCACTTCCCAAACGGGAATCATCGGAATCAACTTGGACGCCAGCACATACAGCAGGATGAACAAAGCCAGCGTGCCGACGCCAAGATAAATTTCGATGCCAGGCTGGTACTGCCGCCAGGTGAAAGGCATTCGGTTGATGGTCAGAGAGATGGGGACGATGATATAACGCTCGAACCACATGCCTACGTTGATGAGAATGCCGACGGCGGATACCAGCCAGGGAGTGGAGCGCCATTTCGAGTTCCACAAAACCGCCCACGGAATCGCCACGTTGACGACGAGCATCGCAAACCACATCCAGCCGAGCGGACCCGCTTCGTGATAATGCAGCAGCATCTTCGTCCACTTGTCGCCGCCGTACCATTGCACCATGTAATCGTTGAAGAAGAAGTACGCCCAGCCCATCGAAATAATAAGCATGAGTTTACCGATGGCGTCGAAGTGTTCGGCGCGGATGAAATACTTCATGTGCTTCATGTTGCCGCGAATGACCGCCAACACGACGACAGCCGCGCCCATGCCCGAATGCAGCGCGCCGATGACAAAGTACGGACCGAAAATGGTCGAACTCCAGCCTGGGCGGGTGGCGGCGGCGAAGTCCCATGAAACGATGGTATGCACCGAGAACATCACGGGGATGATGGCGAAGGCGAAAATGTTCATCGCCGTCCGCAAGTGAGTCCACTCGCCTTCTGTGCCGCGGAAGCCCAGCGCGAGGACTTTGTAAACCGCCTTGCGCCAGCCCGTCGAGCGGTCGCGCGCCATCGCCATGTCGGGGATGAGCGGCAGGAAGAGGTACATCGTCGAAGAGAGCAGATAGGTGGTAATGGCAAGCAAGTCCCATGAAAGCGGCGAGTGGAAGTTG
>JAIWOB010000057.1 GCA_020217065.1 Chloroflexota bacterium
GGCCACAACATGCGCTGGTTGGGATAGGGCATCAGCCAGTACGAAAGCCACACGCGACCCATGTGCATGAAGATGCTGAAGCCTGCCTGCACCAGACCGAAGGTGGTCATCAACTCGGCGGCGCGGGTGAAGGGGCGGCGGAACTCGGCTTTGAACACGCGCAAGATGGCGGAGATGAAGGTCCCCGCGTGGCTGATGCCAATCCAGAACACGGTGTTGACGAGGAACACGCCCCAGTACGACGGACGGTTGACTCCCGCCACGCCCAAGCCTTCGGCAATCAAGACCGCCCACGAATAGACGAGGCAGTACGCCACAATTCCGCCGAGGACGAACACGGTAAGCCAAAACTTCCACGAAGGCTTGCCCGTCATGGATTCCATCACCATGTCGTTCATCTGCCCGCGCGGAAGCGGGTCGAGCATCAAATGTTTTTCACGAAAATGCGCTTCAGCGTCGTGATGTTTTTGTTCCGCCATGCTTACCCTCCCTTCAAATAGGTCACGCTCGGCAGCGTGCCAAGTTCTTCGTGATGCTTCACGCCGTGACCATGCTTCTTCGCCAGTTGCGAAACCAGCGACTCGGGGTCATCCACCCGCCCGAAGGTGATGGCGTTGGCGGGACAAGCCTGGGCGCAGGCGGTGGTGAACTCGCCGTCCGCGACTTCGCGCCCTTCGGACTTCGCCTTGTCTTGCGCCTTGTGGATGCGCTGAATGCAGAAGGTGCATTTTTCCATCACGCCGCGGCGGCGGACGGTGACGTCAGGGTTCAATTGATTCGGCAACGGTTCGGGACGCTCATAATCGCGCCAGTTGAAGGAGCGCACTTGGTAGGGGCAGTTATTGGCGCAATAGCGCGTGCCGACGCAGCGGTTGTAAACTTGCAGATTCAACTGTTCGGCTTGTGAGTGGACGGTGGCGAATGCAGGACAAACGGGTTCGCAGGGAGCGGCTCCGCACTGCTGGCACATCATCGGCTGGTTGGGCGTCATCTTCACTTCGGGATACTCGCCCTCCCAAAAACGTTCGATGCGAATCCAGTGCATCGTGCGTCCGTAGCCCGCGTCCTCCTCGCCGACGAAGGAAATGTTGTTTTCCATCGCGCAGGCGGCGACGCACGCCTGACAGCCCGTGCATAAGTCCTGGTCAATGAGCATCCCCCACTTGCCCGTCTCCTCCGCGCTCATCTTGATTTCTTCAACTTTAATCATCTCTAATGCTCCTCTCCAAGACCCTTGCCGTATACGCCCATCACGCTTTCGAGGCGCGAAAGCGGCCGCTTCCTGCCAGTCTTTTTGATATTGACTTTCATGCCCGCGAAGGCGAGGTCGCCCGCTTCGTTAAAACGTTGACCAAGCAAATCGGCGGGATTGACTCCGCGACCTGCGGCGTAGCGACCGTAAGCGGTATGTCCCTGCCCAAAGGGGATGGCAATCGTATCGGGGCGGATGGCTGGATACAAATAAGCGGGCGCTTCCACCGTCCCAGCCTCGCTGACGATTTGAATCACATCGTCGTCCTCAACGCCGAGTTCATGCGCTGTCGCGGGGTTAATTTCGACCCAGGTGTTCCACATGACTGTGGTGGTCGGGTCGGGCAATTCTTGAAGCCAGGGCTTGTTCGCGCCCGCTTCGGCGAGGGTCGGCGAGACAAACGGAATGAAAAAGAACTCGCCTTCGCCCGCAAACTCCGCTTCAACGACTTTCAGATTACGGTTGAGCGTGTCCGCCGCGTTGGGAATGACGCGGGCGTCGTAATTCGTCCACCAGCCGCCGTATTGCTGGAAATACGCCATAAAAGCGGGCAGGTCGGCGGCGGAGAAGAATCCGCCGGCTTCGTTCATCAGCGGCGCGACTTTGCTTTGGATGAATTCGACTTCATCTTTGAACGGCAGCGCGCCGGCGAATTTTTCGCCTGCAAGTTGAGCGGCGGCAATTAACACGTCAATGGTCGAGCGGGTGTTGTAATACGGCGAGACGACAGGCTGCGACCCCGAAAGCGCGGACTGGTTTGAGCCAGTGGTCACGCGCTGATAGCCCCAGGACTCAAGCGCGTGATGGTCGGGAAAGACGTAATCCGCCGCCTGCGCCGTCTCATCGGGGAAGGTCGCAAACGAGATGACCTGCTCCACGCCATCGAGCGCCTTCTTGAATTCAAGCGCGGCGGGAAGTTCAAACACAGGGTTCACGCCATGCACGAACAAGACCTTGATTTTTCCGCTTGCCAGTTTCTGTGTGAACTCCTGCATTTCCTTCACGGAAGCGGAACGCTGGTATTCGGCTTGGTTGGGCGCAAGCGGCGAAAGGAACATGCCGCCCTCTTTGCCGAGGTTGTCGGCGACGGCGTTCAGCGCCAGAACCGCTTCGGCAAGCGCCAGTCCGCTGGTTTGACCCAGCGCCGCGCCGCCCGGTATCGCCAGCGCGCCGCCCGCTACAACCATCTCGGCGTAGCGCTCGAGGGTTTCAATTTCGACGCCGGATTTGGAAGCGGCATCCATCGGGTCAATATCGGCGAAGGCGCGGGGCAAAGGTCCGCCGCGTTTTTCGAGAGCCAGCCGTCCGATGGCAAGCGCAACGAGGGTTTCAGTTCCGGGGCGGAGCGGAATCCACTCGTCGGCTTTTGCCGCTGTGGCGGACATCCGCGCCTCGAACTGAATCAGCTTGCCGCGCATCTTGGTCAACGCCTCGCGCAGACCCGCAAATCCGCGAGTGTAGGAGATGGGCGAGAGCCAGGTTTCGAGGAAATTCGCGCCGAAGGAGAGGACCGCCTTCGCGCCGCCCACGTCAAAGAAGGGCATGCCCGCCTGCCCAAAGAGGTTTTCGGCGGCTTTGGCAAGCGTGGCGCGGGACTCAAACATGCTCAACGCGCCAAAGCGCACCGGGGGGTTGATTCCGGTTTGGGCGGCAAGGTCGGATACAAGGTCGAAGAGATGGTCGGAGGTTGTCCCCAAAAGGAAGGCAATCTCGCCCGGCTGGTTATTCTTCAAAGCGTCGGCAACTACCTGAATGGCGGCGTCCCAGTCCATGGGCTTTCCGCCGCCTTGCGGCTCTTGCACGCGGTCGGGATTGTACAGCCCGTGCAGGGTTGCCTGTCCGCGCGCGCAGGTCTTACCGAGGTTGAGCGGATGGTTCGCGTTGCCTTCGGTTTTGATGGCGCGTCCCTGCGAAGTGCGGACGACGAGTCCGCAGCCAGCCGCGCACTCGCGGCATGTGGTGGCGTAATAAGTACTCTGACCGTTGTAGGCGTATTCGGGCATTTCCATGTACGGCTCGCGCTTGACATACCGCGAAGCGGGTCCGCAGCCCGTGAGGATGGCGGTAGTCGCCGCGCCCACCCCAGCCAGCTTCAAAAAATCACGCCGGGAAAATTTATCAGTCATTTTGATTTCCTCTCGCCCGGTTTAATAATGACAGGTTCCGCAATCGGTTAGTTTGACCAGTTTAGCCTGGTCCTCGCCCGCTACCTGCTTATGACAATTCAAACAAAAGCCCATGTTAAAGACCTGCGGATTTTCAGCCACCGTCTGCTTCGACATGTCGCCGTGACAGTTCTCGCAGTTCTGTCCCGCCGCAATGTGGGCGCGGTGGTTGAACTGGACGAAGTCGGGAACTTGCGCTACGGGAACCCATTGCAGCGGTTTGCCAATCAACACAGCCTGTTTCAACGGAGCGAGAAGGAGGCTGGTTTCAGTCTTGGCAATCTGGTTATGACACGCCCAACATTTCTCCTGCGAAGGAATACCCGCCGCAGGTCCTTTTGCCGCGCCGGGGTGACAATACAGGCATTGAATGCCGAAACCAACATGCAGATTATGAGGAAACTGAACGGGTTGTTCGGGAGCCTGCTGGGTAAGCCAAACGCCATAAGCGGCAAAACTGACCGCCGCCAGCAAAACAATTCCCACCGCAATCAGACCGAGCGGCTGTTTCAGCCAGTCAAAGAGTCTTTTAAACATGGACGCTCCTGAATTGGTTTAAGCGCAAAGCCGCCGGACAAGGGGCGGCTAAGGCTCGATTACACAAAATTGCTGAGCCCCGCCAGCAAGTAACCTGCCGCATTATAAACGAAAGTCCAAAAAAGTACAAATGAGAGAGTAATTGTCTATAATGCGGTTTTACCGCAACGCCAACTGAAAGATACTGTCATGATACAATAAATTAATTATGAAAACGTCCCCTATCTTTGGATTTGCATTGATTTTCCTCACTCTGGTATTTGCGCTCGCTTCCGCGAACTTCGGTCAACCGGAGGCGGCGGCAAAAAACCTGGGCGCGGCTTCGCTTTCAGCGCAGGTCCCCACTCCCGTCTCAAACGGAGAAGATTTGTCCGAGGTTGGCTCAACGGACGGGATTGTAGCGATGGGTTTTGCGTTGGTGGCAATCGTCACGCTGCCGCTGTTGTTTCATCGAAGAGGGAAGAAGCAAAATTAAAACGTTCATGCTCCGTTGTGGGCTTAACCTCCAACAGAGCGGTTTTTTACTACAGCGAAATCAATCCAAGTTCGATTCCGCGCCTGACAGTCTCGGCGCGGTTTGACGTCCCCAATTTTGCGTACAAGGAAGAAAGGTGAAACTTCACCGTATGCTCGCTGACGCCAAGCGTCAGCGCAATTTGTTTATTCGCCAATCCCTGCGCCGTCAACTGCAAGATTTCCGCCTCGCGGGCGGTCAACGGTTCGACAAGCGAATCTTCATTGGAGGATTCTTTTCGTTTGAAGTTTTGAAACAATTCCCCGATTAAAGACGGCGCGCCAACCCAAAGCCCTTCCGCCGCCGCGCGGATAGCCGCCGCCAATTCGTCCTCCGTCGCCTCCAATGAAAGCGCGCCCCAAGCCTGTAAATTTGAATTCAAAATCGAACGCACGGTTTGAGCGTCGTCAGTCAAAAATAGAATCGGAAAAGCAGGCTTGCTTTCGAGCAAGCGTACAGACGAGACCGACGCAAACGCCGCCACATCGGTCTCGTTTTCGTTTACGCTTGCAAGGTCAATGGTCTCGCCCACCACTTTGATGTCGGATTGTCTGCCAAGCATTTCACGCAGACCAATCCGCAAGGCTGGGTTGGGCGAGACGATGGTCACTCGAATCAATAAGGCTCCTCATTACGTCCTTGCGAGACCGCAGAGCGAAGCGCTCTCTGGGTCTATTAAGGAGATTGCTTCGCCGGGAAAGGCGCCCTCCTCGCAATGACATCCATTAGCGTTCTCCAACGACCACTTCGATGGATTCCAACTTGCCGCCGCGCAGCACATCAACCGCAATGGACTTTCCAACCGTGTCCGCGCCGAGGTTGACGAACAGGTCGTCTTGATGGGCAACCGGTTCGCCGGCGATTCCCACAAGGATGTCGCCGACCATCAAGCCGCCTTTGCCGGCGGGGCTATCGGCTTCAAGACCGACCAGCAGAAGCCCGCTCTCCTGTTCGCGCTTCAGCGCCTTCTTCGCGGCGGCGGGAAGCTCCACCGCCTGACTGCGGATTCCAAGATAGCCGCGCTTGACCTTGCCATGCTTGGCGAGGGTCTCCGCAATCTTCCAGGCAATGTCGGCGGGAATGGTGAGCGCGCCGCCATGCCCAAAACCCGAAGTGTTGACGCCGAGAATCGTCCCGTCGCCGTTAACCAGCGGTCCGCCGGAGAAGCCGGGATAGGAAACCACATCGGTCTTGATGTAGCGTTCCAGCACGCTGCCGCGCCCGGTGCGGACAGGTCCGCCGATGGCGTTAATCGTCCCAAAACTGGATTGAATTCCGCCAGTGGAGGGTCTGCCGACCGCCAATATCAATTGTCCCACACGGGCAGCAGACTGCGAGACTTCGGCGGGAACGGCTGAGGGTTGACTCAACTTGAGGACAGCCAGGTCAGTTCCGGGGTCGCGCCCGGCAAGTTGGGCGGGAAGTTCGGTCCCGTCCGCCAGAATCGCTTTGATGTCCTCGTCGCGCTCGACGACATGGTCCGCGGTGAGAATCAAATCTTTGGCAAAGGCGATTCCGCTGGCGGGGAATTTTCGGCGCGCGTCCACCAGCGCCGTGGATTTGCCGGCGCGCTCGGCGGCGTCCGCCATTGCAGTCGAAAGTTCAACAAATAAATTTTTAGTCATGGTTCATCTCCTTTGCGCCAGTATAGCCAGCGCGCATTCGGAGTGTATCGCCAAAACGGGTGGAAGGACACTGGAAAAACGGTTAGGCGGGGAAAAGGTAAAATGAAGCGTAAGCGGGGCGGTTTGTTTTGCAAGATGTTGTCTTCGGCGCGGAAAATAACGCGGGCAATGAAAATAGACAACCCTCGTGACGGGCGGTAAACCGAAAATTCCTTAAACTAAAAAATACCCCTCCACGGCTCTTCCGAATTCAAAATTCTGAATTCCGCCTTGCCTTCCCCCTACTCTACATAAATCTCCACGTGTTCCCCGTCTTCCTCGTCCACCACATCAATAATCTTACCGGTCACGCCCATCCTCAAAGCGTCCATCACATTGGACATGTCCACGCCTTGCACTTCGGGAGCGAAATGCGCGCCGATTTTCATCCCCGCATCCACCAGCGCCAGCGGAATTTGCACCGACGCTTTCGAGCGTCCCGTGCGAACATCCGTCACGCGGATTCGCAGCCAGCGCGCCGAGCCGCCCATCCCCGATGGACGCGGCGGCATGGGCATCCCCTTTCTCGCCCCGCTCAACGCCGCCAGCAATTTCGCGCCTTCCTCCGCGCTGATTTTTCCTTCCTCAATCATCTTCAAAATCTTCATTCGTTCTTCGCTGTTCGCCATATGAGTCTCCTAACCTATGAATACCTGAACCCGCTCGCCGCCGTCGCTTTCATCCACGTTGACAATCAGCGGTTCGGTTACGGTCTTTGCCGCCGAAATCGCCGTCAGAATTTCATCAACGTTCGTTCCCTTCAAGCCCTCGATGCGCGAGCCAAAGTTTTTCAAAAACCAGCCCGCCAACCCAAGCGGCAAAGGCAAAGCCAGCGTAATGTTTTCAGGTCCATCAGGCCGGCGCGAACGGTCCACGTTCACGTAGAGCCAGCGAGAAGAACGTCCCCCCGCCCCCAGCGTAATCAACAAAATTCCAAGAAAGAACGGCAGGGTCATGCAGAAAAACCAGAAGTTCAATCCCGCCTTCTGTTGAATGGAGAACATCCACCAGGAGGTCAAAACGGTGAGGAGGATTCCCGCCCCAAGCGGAATCCAGGCGAAGAGTCTCGCCCGCGCGCGAATCCGGTCGAATTCTTCGGCGTTGATTCTCTCTCCGCCCGAAGTTGATTCAACTTCGACGGCTTGAATCTCTTCTTCAGCCGATTCCTCCAGCGAACGCATCAACGCCGCAGCCTCTTCCGCGCTGATTTTTCCATCCGCCACCATCTGCAAAATTTTTCTTTTTTCCTCAGCGGACATTATTCGCCTCCTTCGAGAGCGGCGAGCAATTTCTCCGCCTCTTCGGCGGTAATTTTCTTTTCCTGAAGCATCTTCAAAATCGCCATGCGCTCTTCCTCTGAAACAGGCGGCTTGGGCGGCATGGGAACGCCCTTCGGCGACAAATCCCAATTCCAGCGACCCACCCCCACGTTTATCTTCGGTCCGCGGCGGGAGAATTTTTGGTCCATGCGGCGGGCAGCCTCGTCGGCGCGGCGAACGGCTTCGCTTGCCTGTTTGGCGGCGCGGCGCGTTGCCTGCTCCACTTGGCGCGAAATCCGCTCACCAAAACCGGACCAATCCATGCCAATGCCGGCAAAGTTGCCAAAATCTTCGGCGGTTTCACCGGCGTCCGCTTGATTGGTGACGCGGATATCGCCTCCCGCCGTCAAGGACACGGTTGCAGAACCGTCTCCAAGCGTAATCACCCGGCTGGTGGCGTCCTCGTCATTTTTCACGCCCTTCCATTCAACGTCAATTTCATCGGCGTTCAAGCGCAGCGTGGCGTTGGCTGTAGGCGGCATCACCAGCAGAATATCGTCCCCCGCGTTCACCGTGTAAACGTTTCCCGCCTGCGGGTTAAGGTACAACACCACATCCCCCGCTACATTCGCCCCAAGATTACCGCGCGCGTCGCGCAGGGCAAGGTCGTCGGCGACAGTTTCGAGAGAAATATCTCCGTCCACCTCGCGGATGGCGACGTCTCCGTGGGCGTTTTTGACGAGAAGATTGCCCTTTACGTCGCGCAGGCTGAGGTCGGCGTGAACCGTATCAATCGAAACCGTATTGACGCCGCGCAGGGAAAGGTCTCCGCCCACTTCTTTTAGTTGAACGCCGCCGCTCAAACTGCGGATGGACGCGTCGCCGGCGATTTTTTCGATGGAAATGGAAGCGGCTTTGGGAACTCGCAAAGAGAGGTCGTCTTCACAGGAAATACGCACCTGGTCTCCGTCCTGACGGACCTGAATCAGCCCCTCTTCTCCCTTGACGAGAATATCGTCCCCCTCCCAGCCGACAAGGCTGAGGTCGCCGGCGACAGACTCGATGAGAATTTTGGGGGCGCGTCCCGCTGAAATCGTCTGCGACATGGCTATTCCTCCTCGCCGCGCAGGAGGCGGGTGGCTTCCTCGGCGGTAATCCTGCCTGCGCTCAAATCTTCAAGAATTTGGTTGCGCCGTTCCTGCGTAATCTCAGTCGGCTCCTCGCGCCCCGGCTCATATCCCAACTTGCGGATAACTTCGTTGAGGCGGTTGCGAATGGTTGGGTATGAAACGCCGAGTTCCTGCTCCATGCGGTTGATTTTGCCTTCGCAGCGCACAAAAGTAAAGATGAATTCCAACTGTTCGGGAGTCAGGCTCGAAAACTGACCCGCGGAAAAATTTCCTTCGATGGAAGTGTCGCAAGATGGACAATGAAGACGGACGACAGTCAACTCAGACTGACAAATGGGGCAGCGCGATGGCGCAGGGCGCATAGTTCATACCTCCAAATCATCTTGTACTTGCTCTGTTGGAGGCTAAGCCCCCAACAGAGCGTAAATTCGGTAAAACTCAGGCTACAAAACAGCAGCCTCGGGGACGGCGTCTAAAATCTTCTTCTCCCTTTCTCGCATCCGATGCAGGGCAAGAAAACCAAGCGTGGAGAGTATACCCACAAATCCGGCGGCGTACCATAACAGATACGGTTTTGGTCCGTCCATAATCAAGCCTGCCAGATAAGGTCCCACGGCAAAGGGGATGCCCCATGAAAACCCTGAGACCGCCATATATCGTCCGCGCATTTCTTCGGGCGCGAAGGAAGCCACCAAAGCCTGAGCCACAGGCGAGACCACCATCTCGCCCACTGTGAGGATGACCATTGCCGCGACGAACAGCGCATAGGTCGAGACAAAACCGTACATCGAGAAGCCAATGACGTACAAGAAAGTTCCCAGCGCCATCATCAGCATCGGCGGATACTTGGAGATGCGGCGCGTAATCGGGAACTGCATCAACACCACCATGGCGGCGTTAATACTCAACAGAATACCGTACGCCGCTTCGGACGCGCCGTGCTCGTTCCGCAGATACACGCCCAGCGTGGTGTTCATGTTCATATAAGTAAAAACCTGAAGCATCACCGCGCCCAGGAAGAGCATGAAAGCCGCGTCGCGGAAGACCAGCCCATAGCCTTTGAAGGTTGCCGCCATGCTTTGTTTCGGCGCGTCGGGATGCGCCTGGGGTTTGGTCTCAGGCAGGAAGAGAAAGATAAGGCTGGCGGTCAACAGAGAAACGGCGGCGTCGGTCAAAAACAGAGACAGGTAGGAATAGGCGGCGAGAATCCCCCCAATGGCAGGACCAATCGTCACAGACAGGTTGAACGCCACGCGCAAAATTCCATATCCGTCGGCGCGCTTTTCTTCGGGCAAAATGTCGGCGACCATCGCCTGATGCGCGGGACCAGCCACGTCGGTCAAAATGCCGACGAAAAGCGCCAAAAAGAAGAAGGTCTCAAAAGAGCCTATCAAGCCCATCGCCACCGTGCTAAACGAAGAGGCAATCAAACCGAAGATGATGATGCCCTTGCGCCCAAAGCGGTCTGTCAACGCTCCG
>JAIWOB010000058.1 GCA_020217065.1 Chloroflexota bacterium
CCGATGGCGGAGCCGGTAAAACTGGAAACCGAAAAGGCGGCGAAGAGCGCGCCGACCTGAGTCATACCAACTTCAAATTTGCTGGTAATATAAAGCGCAAAAAACGGAAACAACAAAGCGCCGCCAAGGCGGTCAATAAAGGTGATGGCGACCACCACCCAAAACGTTCGCGGATAATCGCGATAGAGATTGGAAATCTTTTGTTTGATATCTTTCAACATGTTATGCGACCTTGTTTGCAAGTTTCACGGCAGGCGACTCCTGCGAAGACTGGCGTTGTTTTCGCAATTTCTCGCCGCTGGCAATCATCCATTTTCCCAAACCAGCCAGGCTTTTATCCAGAAGGGTTTTGCCTTTTAAAGCCTCCTTCTCCAGCCGAATGGCGTCCATTTCCGCAACGATTCTTCTGCGGTTCAATTCAGATTCAATTTCAGGAAACCTTGTCATGGAAACTCCTTTCAGGGCAATCAAAAAAAATTAAGCGGCGTCTCAAGAAAATCAATATTCAACCTCTAATTTACAACAAAATTATACCAGAAAAATAAATTTTGTCAATACACAAATAAATAAAATCAACATCCAATCAAGATAATTGATTTTTCGCGCTAAAAAACCTCAATTTTCGTCCATTTTGGAGACAAACTTTATGATTCAAGCGCTCTTCTTCTCCCCCGGAAAGCCTGTCCGCACCGACGTTTCCCCAGCCGAGTTCCATCGTCTCCTGCGCGACAAACGCGGGCTGTTGTGGGTGGATTTCACCTCAGAGCCTCCGGAAACTTCCCTGCCCGTCCTGCAAATGTTCGGCTTCCATCCGCTGGCGATTGACGACGCCCTTCAAGAAACCCACGCCCCCAAAATAGACGACTGGAGCGACTACCTTTATATTGTTTTGAACTACATGCATCTGATAAAAGATTCTGAACCGTGGGACACGGAAATTGACGAACTGGACATTTTCCTCGGACGTAATTACGTCGTCACGCACCACGACAATCCCATCCCCTCCCTTGAAGCGGTCTGGGACTCCAGCCAGCGCGACCCGCGCTACTCGAAAGACGGCGCCGACCACTTGCTTTACAAAATCATGGACGCCGTGGTGATGGACTACATGCCCATTATTGAAAAGATAGACGACGAAATAGACCTTATCGAAGACCAGGTCTTCGATAATCCAGGTTCGGAAACCCTTGCCCGGTTATTTACCCTGAAGCGCGTCCTGCTCGCCATGCGCCGCATCCTGCTCCCTCAGCGCGAGGCGTTGAATAAAATGGCGCGGGACGAATATCAGGTCATTGACCGCAAAGACCGCGTTTTCTTCCGCGACATCTACGACCACCTCGTCCGCCTGCACGACATCAACGAAAGCCTGCGCGACCTTGTCGGCGGCGCGCTCGACACCTACCTCTCCGTCGTCAACAACCGCATGAACGAAGTAATGAAGACCCTCACCGTCATCACCACCCTCTTCATGCCGCTGACTTTTGTGACCGGCTTCTTCGGGATGAACTTCTTCGCCGCCGACCCGCCCCAGGGAAGTTGGACTTTGCCCATCGTCTTTTACGCCACCCTCGGCTTGATGCTGCTCACTCCCGTCCTGATGTACTTCTGGATGCGGCGGCGAACCTGGGTGTAAGACGCGGAAGAAGTCCGCCTTTAAAAATCCTTGACACAGAACAGGCGTTCGGGTATCATTCATAGCACAAATGAGCGAAAAATGCGCTCAGGAGGCGCAAATGATGATGGTTCGAAAAAGCAAAGGTCTGGGCGAACGCCACCAGAAAATTTTGGATTTTATCGGGGACTATCAACGCGAGTATAAACACCCGCCTTCAATCCGCGAAATTGGCGAACACTGCGGCATTTCTTCAACCTCAGTGGTCAACTATTATCTCGACCAATTGGAAAAAAGCGGCAACATCGAGCGCGACCGAAAAATCTCGCGCGGCGTGCGGCTGACCAACCCCGCCCTCCTCGGCGATATGTTTCGCGTTCCGATGTTGGGCGTCATCCAGGCTGGCGAACCAATCCCTGTTCCTTCCAACGCGGACTTTGGCGCCTTCACCCCCGAAGACTCTGTAGAAGTCGCCATGTCGCTCATGCCCCCAAAGGAAAAGGTTAGGGATTTATTCGCCCTCAAAGTGCAGGGCGATTCGATGATAGACGCCATGGTCAACGACGGCGACATCGTCATCCTCAAACCCGCGCAGGAAGCCCGCAACGGCGAAATGGTCGCCGTCTGGCTCTCCGACCGCAACGAAACCACCCTTAAATTCTTCTTCAAGGAAAAAGACCGCTACCGCCTTCAGCCCGCTAATCCCACGATGAAGCCCATCTACATTGACAAAAACGAGGCGCTCGAAATCAAAGGCAAAGTGGTCATGGTCATCCGCAGGGTGGACAGGCAAAACTAGCCCCAAAAGACAACATGGAGGACGGCTTTGACAGCCGTCCTTTTCTTTATATTAAAAGCGAAGGGAAAACCTTTCGGGGTAAAATCAAAAGTATGGACGTTTCAATCCACGATTTGAAGCGAGTGGTCGTTTTTCAAAACGCCGCGGAAGACGAATTGCAATTCATTTTACAAAACAGCGTCGCCCGCTCCAGCCGGGGCTGTTTCTTTTCCGTTATAATTTTGGAATGTCCTCCCGCCCGATTTCCTTCGCTCTCAGCCTGATTCTATCCCTCCTGGCGGCGGGCTGTATTCCGAAAACAGCCGCCCCAACTCCCAACGTTCAATTTCAAATTGAACAGGCGGTCGCCGCCACCTTGATTGCCATGCCGCTTCCAACGCAAGCGCCGACGCCGACGCCCTACCCCACGCCCACAGCCGTCAGCCTGGCTGGGTTATTTTGCGAGTACAAATTCTGCATCGGGCATCCCGCCGATGTGGCGTTTTACGACCACCTCGCCTCACAAAACGTCGCCGCGCCAAGCCGCTACGACAACGGCTTCCTCTACGCCTACAAAATTCCAGACCTGATTCTCGCCCTCATTTGGCTTCAAGCCCCGGGAACGAACGACCCGAAATTCCTGCTTGATACCATTCTTGACGACCAGGCGGATGTCCCCGCCGGCTCGCTCGACGTGAAATTAATCCGCGACATGAACGTGGTCTACACTTCCATTGCCACTTCAATTGCAGAAGTCCCCTTTGGCGGAGCGGGAGCATGGACTTGCGGCGACCGCGTTTTCGCGTGGAAAGCCTATACCCAACAAGCGGATACAGCCGCCGCGCTTTTTTCGGAGGCAATGGCAAGGTTCACCTGCGGGCAATAATCAATCAAAGAAAACGCCCCGTCGCTTTGCGGGGCGCCGTTTTAGGGGAAAATCAATCGCAAGTAATGACGACGAAATTCACATTGTGAACGGTGGCGGGTCCGTGGACCGACAGCGCCTGAAAGGATTTATTGTCCAAGTAACCAGCGGTCATCCCCTTTGGCACTTTGACGGTAATCGAGTCGGCGGGGTTAATCATCTGCCAGGAAGGAAACTGATTCATGTCCCGCTTCCAAAAAGCGGGGTCGCCCCCAAATAACGAAGCGGCGGTCTCCGGCGTAGCGGGGCAAGCCGCCGGCGCGGGCCCTTTATTTTTCTCCACGGTGGTTTCCGGCAGGTTCATTAAATCCGGCCTTGAGCCGGCGGGTATCAATTTGAGCAACATGCCAATCGCCGAGGGTTGGTTCAAGGGCTGAGTCGGCTCGGGAGTTGCAGTGACCAATCCCGCCATCACCGCAAACCTGCCGCTTGCCGCAAGCCAGGCGAACGCCAGCAGGGTCATAACCGCCATCGAAATGCCCGCCACAGCCCAAAACTTTTTGTTTTGCCGAAGGGCGTCCTCATCCGCCACTTTTTTCAAACGCAGGAAGATGGCGTCTGCCTGTTGTTGGGTTTGACCGGATTGCAGCAGCATCAATTGAATCATTTTGGGGCTGTTGCCCAGGCGATACATCTTCAAAGCGCGGTTCCAAGCCTCCTCATCGGTCAGTGAAGAGGACGGCGGACTGGATTCGGCTTTCTGCGGGGCGGCAGGACGACGGCTGGCGATGACGCCCGCTAGTTTCGAGGCTTCCACCCAACGGCGGCTTAAGACGCCGTCTATGAATTCGAGCGCGTCGGGGATGTGCTTTAGGCGGATATAACGCCCTCCGTTTTCCACCTCAAAGGAAATTTCACACGCGGAACAGGACAAATAATCCGCCATGTCTGGCAGATGAGCGACCTTGAGGCTCGGACTTCCGCAAGCGGGGCAGCGCCCATTCTGCGCCCAAGAGTCGGGAATATCCCATTTGGGAAGGGGGGTAAATGGCGGTTCTGAACGATGGTTTTGCATAATTGGATTTTAACCCGCTCGCGGAAAAAAATTCCTTAAAACCCCGCCGGCGCTTCGGCAGGGATAACGCATTATAACCCCAGGCGTTTCGCTTCATTCCAAAGAGAGTCCATCTCCGCGAGGGTCATGTCCGACAGGCTGCGTCCTTGTTTTTTCGCGCCCCGCTCGATATGAGCGAAACGTTTTTTGAATTTCATGTTGGCGGTCCGCAGCGCGGATTCGGCGTCCACCTTGCGCCAGCGAGCGAGGTTAACCAACACGAAGAACAAATCGCCCAATTCCGCCGCGACCTCTTCGAGGCTCTGGGCAGCCTTCACCTCTTCGATTTCCTCGCGGACTTTGTCCAGAACGCCCTCCGTTTCGGGCCAATCAAAACCGACGCGGGCGGCGCGCTCCTGATATTCTTGAGCCTGAGTCAATGCGGGCAGCGCCGAGGGGACGCCGTCCAGCAAGCCCTTCTCCAGTTGGGCTTTTCCATTTTCTTTTCGCTCTTGTTCCTTTAGCCTTTCCCAGTTTTGCAAAACGCCGTCCACTGTGTTCAATTCCACGCCGCCAAAGACGTGCGGGTGACGGCGGATGATTTTATCGTAAATCCCCTTAACCGCCTGCGCCATGGTGAATTCGCCGTTTTCGGCTGCAATCTGGACGTTCAACATAATTTGCAGCAACAAGTCGCCGAATTCTTCGCGCATCCCGTCTGTGTCGTTCTCATCCATCGCAGCGAGGGCTTCATAGGATTCTTCGAGCAAATGAGGACGCAGAGATTGGTGAGTTTGCTTTTTATCCCACGGGCAGCCGTCCGGCGCGCGGAGGTGAGCCACAATTTCGCCAAACGCCTCGAAAGAAGTCCCCTCGCCCAACGACGGAACATAAAGGCAGACCGAAGGGGAAAAGTCAAAAATGGAAGGTTGAAGGTTATCAAGCGATATGACCCTTGAATTTCGACCTTCGACGATTATCAACTCATGCCGCTGCGGATAAATCACGCTCAAGACGTTCTTCACCCGCAAAGCCAGCTCGGGGGAGGCGAGTCCCATCAGCAGGGCGGGAGCGTCGGGCGGGAAGGGAGGATAATGCGCCGAGGCGAGAATCTGCGCGTCGAGCAGAGTCAGTCTCGGAGGCGGGGTCAGGCGCAGCGTTTCGAAAACCGAAGAAAGCGGGGCGAAGTCCATACAAATCTCCAAAGTTAAACGTTTAATCCGTAATACGCAATTCGTAAAATCAATTACGGATTACGCATTACGGATTAGCCAAAAGGCGCCGGTAAATTATTCTATAAAAGGAATTAACGCTTGGTATAAGTGGGAGCCTTGCGGGCTTTCTTAAGGCCGGGTTTCTTACGTTCCTTCACGCGGGCGTCGCGGGTGAGCAAGCCTTTCTTACGCAAAGCGGCGGTCCAACCGGCGTCCATCAATTGCAGGGCGCGGGCGATGCCCAAGCGGACGGATTCAACCTGCCCGCTGACGCCGCCGCCGTTCACCACCACGCTGACATCGTACTTGCCCGCCTCCTGTCCCACCGCGCCAAAGGGGCGAAGGATATCCTCCATATCGCCAAGACGGGTGAAGAAAGCGGGAGCGTCCTTTTCGTTGACGGTGAATTTACCAGACCCCGGCGCAACGCGCACGCGGGCAACGCTTTCTTTGCGGCGTCCAATGCCTTCAAAATATTGAGCCATATTCGCTTACCTCTTTATTCCATGACTTTCGGGTTTTGAACCTGGTGCGGATGATTGGGTCCCGCGTAGATTTTCAGGCGCTTGAGGGTGGCGCGTCCCATGCGGTTGTGAGGCAGCATTCCCCAAACGGCGTCGCGGAGAACGCGGTCGGGATAACGCTGCAACTGGTCCCGCAAGGACACGCTTTTCAAGCCGCCGGGGTGTCCTGAGTGGCTGTAATAGACCTTGCTGGTCAATTTGCTTTCGGTTTTGGTGCCGGTCACAGTGACGCGCTCGGAATTCACCACGACGACATAATCGCCCATTTCCACGCCCGGCGTAAAGGCGGGCTTGTGCTTGCCCAACAATACATGGGCGATGCGCGCGGCAAGGCGTCCCAAATTCTGCCCATTGGCGTCGAATAAAACCCAGTCGCGCTGAATTTCAGCGGCTTTCGGATAGTACGTTTTCTGTTGCACTTTCGTCACTCCGTTTTCATAATCTTATTCATGTAATCCATACGTTACTTCGACCAGCGTCAGCCCGCGCGCGGGAGCCAGCCCAGCGGGAAGGCTTTCCCGCTTTTCAAGGGCGGCTTGAATCCTCTCGAGCGGAAATTTTCCCTGCGCGGCGGATACCTGCGCGAAGACCAGCCTTCTTGCCATGCGATATAAAAAAGCGTTTGCCCGCACTTCAAACTGCCACTCGCCGTCGGGCATTCTCTTCCATTCGGCTTTTGTCACCGTGCGGGTCGTCGCTCCTCGCAAAGCGGTCGGCGAGCCAAAGGCGGCAAAATCATGCGTTCCGAGGAAAATGCCAGCGCCACGAATGAGCGTTTCTCCGTCTACGGGAGGAAAGACGCGCCATAGAAATCTTTCGCGCAACGGGTCGCGGAGCGGGTCGCAAAACAACCGGTAGCGATAACAACGCGAGATGGCGTCGAAACGCGGGTGAAAGTCCGCCGGGACTGGGGTCAGACCTCGAAGAGCAAGGTCGGACGGGAGGTTGGCGTCGAGCGCTTTGAACAGTTTTTCAATCGGGTGCGTCCACTCTAAGTCGAACGCCGCCGCTTGTCCAAGCGCATGAACTCCCGTATCCGTCCTGCCAGCCATGAGGACCGATTTGCCGCTCCAGCCAATTTTGCGCAAGGCTTTTTCCAACTCGCCCTGCACGGTGCGGGACTTCGCCTGCGTTTGGCTTCCAAAAAAAGCGGAGCCGTCGTAGGCAAGAATTACTTTGTAACGTGCCATGATAAGAGATTAGAGATTAGTGGTTGGAGTCTAGTCTCTATTCTCTAATCTCTATTCCTCTACCAATTCCAAAATCACCATCTCAGCCGAATCGCCCTGGCGAGGTCCAAGTTTCATGACGCGGGTGTAGCCGCCGGGGCGGTTGGCAAAGCGCGGGGCAATCTCGTCAAAGAGACGCTTGATGAGCTGGTTGTCGCCCAATTTTTCGGCGGCAAGGCGGCGCGCGTTCATTTTTTGAGCGTCGGTGCCGTTCGCGCTGTTGCGGGCAAGGGTAATCAAGCGTTCGGCGTCGCCGCGAATGGCGGCTGCTTTCGCCTGGGTGGTCTTAATTCGTTCGTGGATAAATAATTGTTTAATCAGGTTGCGCCGCAGGGCGATACGCGCGCCCTTTGTTCGTCCCAAGATATAACCTGCTACTGAATGTCGCATCTTAACTCTCCGATGTATCGTCTTTCAAAAAGCCCTTTTCGCGCATCTTCTCGCGGAGTTCGTCGAGACTCTTTTCGCCAAAATTGCGGATGGACATAACCGCGGTCTCGCCCTTTTCGAGCAAGTCGAGAACGTCGCCGACGGTGGTGATGCCGGTGCGTTTCAAGGAATTGAAAACGCGCACAGAAAGGTCAAGGGCTTCCACCGGCGTTTCCGCCAGCTCGCTGCTCAAACGACCGCCTGAGGTTTCGCGTTCCACCGCCACAGCCAGCATTTCTTCATTGACGCCGGCGATGTAGCGCAGATGGTCTATCAAAATGCGAGCCGAAGAGCTAAGGGCGCGCTCCGGCGAGATAGCGCCGTCAGTCCAGATTTCGAGGATTAATTTATCGTAGTTGGTGCTTTGCCCAACGCGGGCGGAAGCGACCTCCCAGTTGACGCGCTTGACGGGGCTGTAAATGGCGTCTACCGGTAATTCGCCGATGGGCATATGCCCGGAGCGTTCGTTGGCGGGCGAATAGCCGCGCCCGCGCTCGACGGTGAACTCAATGTCAAGTTTTGTCTTGGGCGAGTCCACGGTAAAAAGGTATAGTTCCGGGTTGACAATCTCGATTTCCGGCGGGGTGATGATGTCCGCCGCTGTGACTGTTCCCTCGCCGCGCACTTCCAATTGCATCCGCGCGCTATCCACGCCGTCCATCTTAATGCGAATTTGCTTGACCTGCAGCATGACTTGAACAACGTCTTCGCGGACGCCGGGAATATCGCTGAATTCATGCAGCACATCGGCAATGCGAATCGAAGTGACGGCATTTCCTTCAAGAGAAGAAAGCAGGACGCGGCGCAGGGCGTTGCCCAACGTTACGCCATAGCCGCCCTCCAAGGGGCTGATTGTAAATTTGCCGTAGTTTCGAGCCTCGGCTTCGCGCTCGATTTTCGGCATAACCATGTTCGTGATGATACCGCTCACGGTTCACCTATCCCTTTTCAAAATACGCGCCGCCGGGCGCGCGAAAACCCTGCGCCCGGCGAAGCGCAGCTGTTAGCGCCTGGAATAATATTCCACGATTAACTGTTCGTCGAGGCTTCCGTCAATTTCAGAGCGCTCCGGCATACGCAAAACGGAACCGGACATGGACTTAATGTCGCGATTGAGCCAGCCTGGCGCCGTCCGCTTTTCGGTGTAAGCGTTCAACTCTTTGAAATAATTCAACTTGCTGGAGCCTTCGCGGACCGCAATCGTGTCTCCTTCGCTGAGGAGCATGGAGGGAACGTCGGTGCGGCGTCCATTGACCGTGAAATGTCCATGCGTGACCAAGAGACGCGCCTGAGCGCGGCTGGAGGCGAATCCCAGCCTGAAGACGACGTTGTCGAGGCGCGATTCCAAAATTTGAAGCAGGTTAAGACCGGTCAAACCGCGGCGGGTAATGGCGGTGTCGTAATAACGACGAAACTGTCTTTCGAGCACGCCATATACGCGGCGCGCTTTTTGTTTAGCGCGCAATTGGCGGGCAAAGTCCGAGGCGCGCCCCGTTCCCGTCCCCTTTCCGCCCCGCCCAGCGGTGCGTCCATGCTGACCGGGGGCGAAATCGCGTCTTTCAAAGGAACATTTAGGCGTAAAGCATCGCTCGCCTTTGAGATATAACTTTTCGCCTTCGCGACGGCAAAGTTTACAAACCGAACTTAATAATTTAGCCATATCAATACCACCTGCTTTTTTACACGCGCCGCTTCTTCGGCGGGCGGCATCCATTATGCGGCACTGGGGTCACGTCTGAAATCGAACGCACTTTCAATCCCATCGCTTGCACGGCGCGGATGGCGTTTTCGCGCCCAGGACCCGGTCCTTTTACAAACAGGTCCACTTCCTGCAAACCCAGTTGCTGAGCGGCTTTCAGCGCCTGTTCGGCGGCAAGACGGGCGGCAAACGGCGTGCTTTTGCGCGAGCCTTTGAATCCAGCGGAACCAGCCGAGCCCCATGTCACCGTATTGCCTTCCGTGTCGGTAACGGTCACAATCGTATTATTGAACGAAGCAAAAATATGCACCTGTCCGGAAGACAGGGAGCGCTTGCCCTTTTTTGCGCCCGAAGGGCGACGGGTGGAACGAACACTCTGAGCCATGTTTTCTTTATACCTTTCGGACAGGATTACTTCTTGGCGCCCTTGCGTCTGCCGCGGCCCGCAACCGTCTTCTTCACGCCTTTGCGGACGCGCGCGTTAGTGCGGGTGCGCTGCCCGCGCACGGGAAGGTTGCGGCGGTGGCGCAAGCCGCGATACGAGCCGATTTCTATCAGCCGTTTAACGCTCATTTGCACCTCGCGGCGCAGGTCGC
>JAIWOB010000059.1 GCA_020217065.1 Chloroflexota bacterium
CTTCGACCTTGTAATTCTTGGAGATGTAGTCGCGAATCGCGGCGACATCCGCTTCGCTGAGGTCTTTGACGCGGGTGTCGGGATTGACTCGGGTCTGAGCCAAAATTTGCCGCGCGCGCGTCGGACCAATACCATACAGGTAGGTCAATCCAACTTCAACCCGCTTATTGCGGGGGAGGTCAACGCCTTCAATTCTCGCCATGGTTCACCACACTAGCCCTGTCTCTGCTTATGTTTTGGATTTTCGCAAATGATATACACGATTCCCTTGCGCCGCACAATGCGACACTTGGAACAACGCTTGCGAATGGAGGGCGAAACTTTCATGATTCAACTCCTTGCTTGGGGCTGTTAATCACAGCCAAAACTCTGATTATATACGTTGTTTTCATATTCGTCCAGATTTTGCGGTCATTGGTCGGTTCACAAGACAGTCAGGATGAGGGGGTCTCCTTCGGTGACGGCAATGGTATGCTCAAAATGCGCCGTCAATGAACCGTCCGCAGAAACCACTGTCCACTTATCCGGCAAGACGCGGGTTTCGTGCGTCCCCGCCAGAACCATGGGTTCGAGAGCGATGGTCATGCCCGGGCGGAGGAGCGTCCCTGTCCCGGCTATGCCGACGTTCGGCACTTGGGGACCTTCGTGCATCTTGCGCCCAACTCCATGTCCCGTATACTCGCGGGTGACATGGAAGCCGCGGCTCTCGACAAAACTCTGGATTGCCGCCGAAATGTCGCCTGTGCGATTGCCTTTACGCATCTTTTCGACGCCGGCATACAAGGCTCCTTCGGTGACTTCAAGCAGCCTCGCCGCTTGCGGGGAAATTCGCCCAACGCCAGCCGTAAACGCCGAGTCGGCGACAAACCCTTCGTAGATTGTGCCGCAATCCACCGACACAATATCCCCCTCCTTCAACTTGCGTTTCGGATGGGGAATTCCATGCACCATTTCGTCATTAATACAGACGGTGATGGAGGCGGGAAAAGGCGGATTGCCGTATCCCTTGAAGGGCGAGGTACATCCGTGTGACTTCAATACTTCCTCAGCAGCCGCGTTGAGTTCGATTGTCGTCACGCCAGGTTGTAAACGTTCCTTGACCGCCGCCAAAACAGCCGCATTGATGCGTCCTGCCTCGCGCATGATTTTGATTTGGGCAGGGGTTTTAAGATTAATCTGGCGGTCCCAAGTCATCAGTAAAAGCCTGTCTTCATTAAGAAGGCGAAAGCGGCCTTTTGTCCAGTTTTTTTAACGAGGCAAGCAGGTCGGCAGTCACCTGCTCCATGGTCTGCGCGCCGTTAATTTCGACCAGCCTGCCCAATTCGCGGTAATAACCCACAAGGGGGAGGGTCTGTTCAAAGTAAACGCGGATGCGGTTGGCGACGGTCTCTTTTTTATCGTCGTCGCGCTGGTAGAGTTCAGAGCCGTCCACGTCGCAGACGCCCGCCTGTTTGGGCGGGTTGAACTTTTCGTGATACACATGGCCCTGGGCGCGGCAGGACCAGCGTCCGCTGGTGCGTTCGACCAGCACTTCTTCGCTGGCGGTAATGTAGGGGACGACGTTCACCTGCCCGCCGAATTCGGCAAGCATGGCGTCAAGCGCATCCGCCTGTTTGGGAGTGCGGGGAAATCCGTCGAGGATAACTCCCGCCTGGCAGTCGGGTCTTGAAATGCGCTCTCGAATCATGGCGATGGTCACGTCGTCTGGAACCAATTCTCCTTTATCCATGTAGGATTTAGCGAGTTTTCCCAGTTCGGTCTGATTTTTGATATTCTCGCGAAACAAGTCGCCCGAAGAAACGTGGGCAAGTTGCAGCGTCTGCGCCAGCAGGACGGCTTGCGTGCCTTTTCCCACGCCTGGAGGTCCCAGCAAAACGATATAGGTCGCCATGAACTACGCTCCTTAATTTTCAATCAGCGGACGAGAAGCGAATCCTGGTAGCCGTGCAATTTCAGCTCGGCGTCAATATTCATGAAGGTGTCGCGCACAACGCCGACCACAATCAGCAAGCCGGAGGAAGAAACGAGGAAAATGCCGGTTTGCGAAGCGGCGCTCAAATTGAACGCTCTCAAAATCAATCCAAGCAGGAAGGGCATGATTGCCACAAAGCCCAGGAAAAGGGCGCCTGGAAGGGTGATGCGGCGCTGAACGGCGCTGAGATATTTTTGGGTCGCCGCTCCCGCATGGACGCCCGGCACGGTGGCGCCGACCTTCTTCAAGTTTTCGCCGTAATTCTGCTGGTCAAACAGCACAGAAGTATAGAAGAAGGTGAAAATCACCACCATAAAGAAGTAAAGGGTCCAATAGCCCCAGTTGTTTGTGCCTGTGCCGCCGAAGAAGTTTTGCACTTCGTTGAAAAATCGCGCGACGGCGGCGTTGTCATTGTTCGTAAAGTAGCTGGCGAGGATGGCGGGAAATTGCAAAATGGCGCTGGCGAAAATCAGGGGTATCATGCCGGAGAGGTTGACCATCAGCGGCAGGGTGCCTTTGACCGGCATGGACATACGGTTGCCCATGCGGCGTCCCGGATACATGACGGGCACGTTGCGGCGTCCTTGCTGCACAAAAACAATGGCGAAGACCGTCAGCACGATGACGATAACGGTGAAGATAAGCATGAACCAGCGGGTTTGTTCATCCGCAAGGAGGCGGGCAAGGTTGACCGGCATTTGAGCCACAATCCCGGAAAAGATGACCAGGGAAAGCCCTTGCCCACGGATGCCGTATTCGGAAATCAACTCGCCCAGCCAGATGGCGAACATGGTGCCAGCCGTCATGGCAAGCAGCACGGTCAGGGAGGGAAGCCAGGTCTCCGCCTTGAAACCAAAGGGCAGGATAAACTGTCCCAGCGCCTGCATGGAAAGGGAATTGAAGATGTTGATTTGCCCGATTGCGGAAAGGGCAGCCATCGGCACGGCGAGGTAATAGGTCCATCTCTCTTGCCAACGGCGTCCTTCGCGGGGGTCTTCCTGCATTTTGCGCTGAAGGGCGGGAATGATGGGTATCAGCAATTGCAAGATGATTTGGGCTGTAATGTAGGGATAGACGCCCATGGAAAGCAAAGAAAAGCGGGAGACCGTTCCGCCGGAAAGCAGGTCGAGAAAGCCGAGGAAGTTTCCGCCGCCGCCTGCCGCCGATTCGCGGAACGCCGCCAGTATCTCAAAGTTGACGCCCGGCGCCGGCACATTTGCCGCAAGGCGATAAATGGACAAGATGATAAAGGTGATAATCAACTTGCGCCGAATATCTTCGGATTTCCAAAGGTAACGCCATCCTGAAAAGGTGGTTTTCATGCAAATATCCTCTCGTGAGGTTAAGCGAGCAATTCGACCGAGCCGCCAGCCTTCTCAATTTTGGCTTTTGCGCCGGCGCTGACGCGATGCGCGCGCACTTTGAGGGCGACGGTCATCTCGCCGCGCCCCAAGACGACGACTGGATTGCGCGGGTCGCGGAGCAGGCGGGCTTTTTCGAGGGCTTCGGGGTTGACTTCCGCTCCGGCTTGAAACGCCTGCGAAAGCTGGTCGAGGTTCACTTCGTTATAGACGACCTGGTTTGGCGGGGTGAAACCTTCGCCGCGCATGAAGGGCAGGCGGCGGAAGAAAGGCAGATTGCCGCCCTGACGATAGGCGTGACCGCCTTCGCCGGAGCGTGAGCCTTGCCCTTTGGTGCCGCGCCCGGCAGTCTTGCCCTGCCCCGCCGAAATGCCGCGTCCTACGCGCTTGCGATTCTTCTTGGACCCGGCGTTGGGTACGAGTTCATGGAGTTTCATAATTCAACCTACTCTTCAATCTTGAGGAGATGGATAACCTTGTTCAACATGCCGCGCAGGGCGGGGGTATCCTGATGCTCCACAGTTTGGCGCAAGCGGCGCAAACCAAGCGCCTTGACCGTGGCTTTCTGGTCTTTCGAGAACCCAATCGCGCTTTTGACCCAGGTAATGCGGAGGGTCTTCGCGGAATTTTCCTTTTTAGGCATATTGTTTCCTCCGTTCCCAGAACGGCGTCAATTCTTCGGCGCGTTTTCCGCGTCGGGCAGATTCCACCGCCGGAGAACGCAAAGCGTCGAGGGCGGCAAAGGTCGCCATCACCACGTTCAGCACGTTGGCGCTGCCCATGGATTTGGTGAGGATGTCGCGCACGCCAGCCACTTCCAGCACGGCGCGCACGCCGCCTGCGGCGATAACGCCCGTCCCCGCCGAAGCGGGCTTGAGAAAGACCTTCGCGCCCGCCACTTTGCCGAGCGATTCATGCGGAATCGTCGTGCCAAAAAGACTGACTTCGCGCAAATTCTTGCGGGCGCGTTCCGACGCTTTTCGCATGGCGTCGGGAACGGCGTTCGCCTTGCCGACGCCCATTCCAACCGTGCCTTTTTTGTCGCCGACGACAACCGTCACGCGAAACTGAAAGCGGCGCCCGCCCTTGACGACTTTGGCGACGCGGGCGATTTCTATCACGCGCTCTTCGAAGGCGTCCTGGGTTTCAAATTGCGAATTTTCTGTAAACTGCTTTTCTGCCATATCTTCTCCAGTGACAACTAGAACTGCAAGCCGCCTTCGCGCGCGCCGTCAGCCAGAGCCTTGACGCGCCCGGTGTATCGAAACCCGCCGCGGTCAAAGACCACAGCCTTAATGCCTTTCGACAGGGCGCGCTCCGCCAGGGCTTTTCCAACCAGCCTGGCTTGCTCGGTTTTCTTCATTCCCTTCACTTGTTCCCGCAGTTCGCGGTCCACCGTCGAGGCGGAAGTGAGGGTGTTGCCTTCATAATCGTCAATGACCTGGGCATAGATGCCCGAAATGCTCTTAAACACGCTCAGACGCGGGCGGCTGGGAGCGCCAACAACGCTCTTTCGCACGCGCGCATGACGACGCTCTCGAGCAATGGAACGACTCTTATTCGCCATGGCTTACTTGGCTCCTTTCCCGGCTTTACCAGCCTTGCGGCGGACGCGCTCGCCGAGGTAGCGCAGTCCTTTTCCGTGATACGGCTCAGGCGGGCGCACTTTGCGAATATTCGCCGCAACCTGCCCGACCAGTTCCTTGTCGAACCCCATGACTTTGATTTGGCGGGTTTTTGCGTCCGCTTCAAAAGACACGCCGGCGGGGGGTTCCATCTTCACCGGATGCGAATAACCGACAAACAGGGCGAGGTTCTTCCCCTCCATTTCAGCGCGGTATCCCACGCCTTCGACTTGAAGAACGACTTCAAAGCCCTTGCTGACGCCGTGAATCATATTGGCGATGACGGCGCGGGTTGTGCCGTGCAGGGCGCGTTCGGCGGGATGGTCCGATTTGCGGGCGATGGTCAGCTGGTTGTCTTCCTTCTTGATGTCAATCAAGGGGGAAAACGCGCGCTTCATCTCGCCCTTCGGTCCCTTGACGCGGACTTCAACGCCGTCCACGTCCACTTGCACGCCGCTGGGAATATCTATGGGCAAACGACCAATGCGAGACACAATAAACCTCCTACCACACCTTGCAGATGATTTCGCCGCCCACGCCCAATTGACGGGCGCGCGCGCCGGTCATCACGCCCTTGGGAGTGGAAATGATGGCAACGCCAATACCGGAAAGCACCCAGGGGATGTCCGTCTTTTTGGTGTAAATGCGGCGGCCAGGCTTGCTGACACGCTCCAACCCTGAAAGAACAGGGCGGCGCTGGCGGCGTTCGCCGACATACTTGATTTTCAGGCGCAGGACTTTTTGTCCTTCATGTTCGCCGTCCACAACTTCATAGCCTTCGAGAAATCCTTCGTCCTTGAGGATGCGGGCAATTTCGACCTTCATCTTCGAGTTGGGCATGGCCACCTGGGCATGCCCCGCCATGACGGCGTTACGGATGCGGGTCAACATATCAGCGATTGGGTCAGTAAATGACATGGTCTTCCTCCACCTGGGCTACCAGGACGCCTTCACAACGCCGGGGATTTTGCCCGTCAGCGCCAGTTCTCGAAAGCAAATGCGGCACAAGCCGAAACGGCGCATATAGCCGCGCGGACGTCCGCAACGCTGGCAGCGATTGCGCACCTGCACGGTGTATTTGCGGCGCAATTCACGATATTGCATACATTTCTTTGCCATAAGATTAGGCTTCCTTCCTGCTGCTGAACGGCATTCCAAGCGCCTTTAGTAAGGCGCGGGCATGTTCGTCGGTCTTGGCGGAAGTGACGATGGTCACTTCCATGCCGCGTAATTTGTCAATTTTGTCGTATTCGATTTCCGGAAAAACCAACTGGTCTTTGAGACCCAGCGTGTAGTTTCCGCGTCCGTCGAAAGCGTTGGCGGATACGCCGCGAAAGTCGCGCACGCGCGGCAAGGCAATGTTCACCAGGCGGTCATAAAAAGCCCACATGCGCGGTCCGCGCAGGGTGACCTTCGCGCCAATGATGCGCCCTTCGCGCAATTTGAAGTTCGCGATGCTCTTGCGCGCCTTCGTCTGGACGGGTTTCTGCCCGGTAATTTGCATCAAGTCCGCCACGGCGGATTCCAGCGCTTTGGGATTATCCATCGCTTCGCCGAGACCGATGTTCAAAACGATTTTTTTAATGGCGGGCACCTGCATCACGTTTTTCAAGCCCAAAGACTTGAACAAGGCGGGCGCCACTTCCTTTTTATAGAGTTCCTGCATTCTGTTCATAATTCACATCCGCTCCGCAGCCTAGTCAATCGCGGCTTCGCAATTTTTGCAAACGCGATGGGCGCCTTCGCTGTCGCGCTGCACGCCGACGCGCGTGGGCGTACCGCATTTCGGGCAGACCAGCATGACGTTTGAAATGTCAACGGGTCCTTCAAACTGGATGCGTCCTGGGTTCATGTTGCGCCCCGCCTGAGTCTGCACCTGTTTTTGATGTTTGGTGCGGATATTGACGCCTTGGACAACCACGCGCCGCTCGTCGAGATACACGTTGATAACTTCGCCGCGTTTGCCCTTGTCTTCAAGGCGGCCGCTAATCACTTCCACTGTATCGCCTTTTCGAATCTTGACTTTCATTCTTCGCTCCTACAGCACTTCCGGGGCAAGCGAAACGATTTTCATGTAACCCAAGTCGCGCAATTCGCGCGCCACCGGACCGAAAATACGCGTGCCTTTCGGATTCTCGCCGTCGTTGTCGAGGATGACGGCGGCGTTATCGTCAAATCGGATGTATGAGCCGTCTTCGCGCCGCCATTCCTTGTTGCAGCGCACGATGACGGCTTTCACAATTTCGCTCTTTTTCACCGAGCCTTGCGGCGCGGCGGCTTTGACCGTGGCGACGACAACGTCGCCAATCGAACCGTAGCGGCGGGTCGAGCCGCCCAAGACGTGAATAACCAGCAGTTCGCGGGCGCCGGTGTTGTCGGCGACCTTTAGACGAGATTCCTGTTGAATCATGGCTTATTCTCCCACGCCCTGGTCCGCAGTGCGCGTCTCACGCTTGAGAACGGTCTCAACCGCCCAGCGTTTTTCGCGCGACAGGGGACGGGTCTCGACAATGCGGACTTCGTCGCCAACCTGGCAGCCAATCTCGTCATGCGCCTTGACGCGCTGACTCGAGTACACCACTTTTTTGTAAAGAGGGTGGCGATATTTTCGGGTAATTTCCACCACGACGGTCTTGGTCATTTTGTTGCTGGTGACCACGCCAGTCATACGACGACGATTGTTCATTTAGCACCTTCCAAAGCGGCGCGGTCCGATTCGCGCAAAATGGTCTCCATGCGCGCAATATTGCGGCGCAGGATGCGCAGGCGGCTGGTGTCGGTCAATTGACCTGTGACTTGTTGGAATCGCAGTTTCATCAATTCTTCACGCGAGTCCGAAATCTTCGCGCGAATCTCTTCCGCCGCAAGTTTACGGATGTCTTGCACTTTCATGGACTTCATTGTCATTCTCCTCCCGCGTGGCGTCCCACGACTTTGGTCTTGATGGAGAATTTATACATGGCGCTTCTTAGCGCCTCAACCGCCACGTCCGCCGGCAGTCCGCCCACTTCAAACATGATGCGTCCCAGTTTGACCGGCGCAACGTAATATTCAACGTTTCCTTTGCCGGAACCCATGCGGGTTTCGGGCGGTTTATGGGTATAGGGTTTGTAAGGAAAAATGCGAATCCAAACCTTACCGCGGCGTTTCATTCCGCGCACGATAGTGCGGCGCGCGGCTTCAATCTGGCGGGCGGTAATCCAGCCCGGTTCCAACGCTTGCAGTCCATAGTCGCCAAAGGAGACTTCCGCTCCGCGAAACGCCTTTCCCGTCATGCGACCGCGCATCTGCTTGCGCCACTTTACACGTTTTGGCATCAACATAGTTATCACTCCGTAAGTAGAGACTGGACGAATAGAGAGTAGTTCGGGCGGTTTTCGCCTCCACTATGGTCCATTCATCTTTCTCTATTCACTCACATACACGCCTTCCGTCGTTTCGATTTTCTCTTCCGCTTCGGGCGCGGCTTCGCCCTTGTAAATCCATACCTTGATTCCCAGTTGACCGTAAGTGGTCAGCGCTTCGGCGGTGGCGAAATCGAGGTTGGCGCGCAGAGTCTGCAGCGGGACGCGCCCTTCGCGCAGCCATACGTCGCGCGACATTTCCGCGCCGCCCAAACGCCCGCCCACCATGATTTTGACGCCTTCAGCGCCCTGTTTCATGGCTTGCTGAATGGCGCGCTTCATGGCGCGGCGGTAGGCGATGCGGCGCTCAAGTTGGTCGGCAATGTTCGCGGCGACCAGGGTTGCGTCGGTATCGGGAGAAGTTATCTCCTTGATGTCGAGGTCCACTTTTTTGCCAATCAACGCTTCAAAGGCTTGGCGGATTTTCTTGACGCCTTCGCCTTTGCGTCCAATTAAGATGCCAGGTTTGGCGGTATGAATCGAGATACGAATCTTGCCCGGCGTGCGCTCCACATCCACCCGCGCAATACCTGCCTTGCCATCTTTGACGGCGTCGGGCAGTTGAGCGCGCAGTTCGCGCACTTTTTCATTCGCCGCCGCGCCGCCCTTGGAAAATTTCCCAAGCAACAGGGAACGGATGGCGAAATCCTGGTGTAATTGCTGGCGATAGGCTGCGCCTTCGGCAAACCAGCGCCCGCCCCAGGGTTGATTAATTCCCAACCGAAAACCAACAGGATGTACTTTACGACCCATAATATATCTCCTTACGCTCCGCGTTCGCGCAAAACCACAGTGACATGTGAACTGCGGCGTAAAATCGGCTTAAAACGACCGCGGGCTCCAAAACGGCGCCATTTGCGAGTCGGGGCTTCGTCCGCCGTGATTTTCGCAACATACAGGTCGTCGCGGCTGACGCCGAAATTTTCCTCGGCGTTCGCCACCGCTGAAACCAGCAGTTTCCGCACGGGCAGGGCGGCGCGCTTATTCGCGAAGCGCAGGATTTCCAAAGCGTCGTTTGCGCTTTTGCCGCGCACCAGGTCTATCACAGCGCGGACTTTTTGCGCGGAAAGGGAGAGATGGCGAAGTTTCGCTTGAATATCTTGCATGGCTCACTCTCCTTATTTTGCCTTCTCGCTGGTCTGGTGACCGCGGAATGTGCGCGTGGGAGCGAATTCGCCCAAACGATGACCGACCATGTTTTCCGTGATGTAAATTGGCACATGGCGCCGCCCGTCGTGAACCGCGATGGTGTGACCGACCATCTGGGGAAAGATGACGGACGCGCGGCTCCAAGTGCGGACAACCTTCTTTTCGTTTTTCTGATTCATAGCCTCGATGCGTTTGAGGAGTTTCGCCTCGACAAAGGGGCCCTTTTTCAATGAACGTGACATATCTTCGTACCTCGTCTAATTCTTAGCGGCTCGTCTTGCTGCGACGGCGCACGATGTACTGGTCGGTCTTCTTGTTGCGGCGAGTTTTCTTGCCCAAAGTGGGCTTGCCCCAAGGGCTCTTGGGACCCGGCAAACCGACCGGCTGGCGACCTTCACCGCCGCCGTGAGGATGGTCGCGCGGACTCATTGCAGTTCCGCGAACGGTCGGGCGGATACCCATGTGGCGTTTACGACCCGCCTTGCCCAGCTTGACGTTGCTATGGTCGAGGTTTCCAACTTGACCGATGGTCGCGTAGCAAACCTGATGAATGAGGCGCACTTCGCCGGAGGGCATTCGAATTTGAGCAAAGTCGCCTTCTTTGGCGAGAAGTTGCGCCGCGCCGCCAGCCGCGCGAACCATCTGCGCGCCTTTGCCAGCCTTCATCTCAATGTTGTGAATCATCGTGCCGACAGGAATGTTGCTGATGGGCAAAGCGTTGCCTGGGCGAATTTCGGCGTTCGGACCGGACATGACCGTGTCGCCAACCTTTAAATCAAGGGGCGAAACGATATAGCGCTTTTCGCCGTCCGCGTAGTACAGTAACGCCAGACGCGCTGTGCGGTTGGGGTCGTATTCGATGGCTGCCACCTTCGCAGGGATTCCAAACTTATCGCGTTTGAAATCCACAATGCGAATGAAGCGCCGCGCGCCGCCGCCGCGATGGCGAACGGTAACGCGCCCCTGAGCGTTACGCCCGCCGCGCGCTCGGCGAATGACCAGCAGGGAGCGCTCGGGGACTTTCTTGGTGATTTCTTCAAATGTATACCCGGTCATGTCGCGCATGCCCGGAGTAACGGGTTTGTATTTTTTAACTGCCATTATTGCACCCCTTCAAAGATATCGAGGGTTTTGCTTCCCGCAGCCAGGGTCACAACCGCTTTTTTATAGGAAGGACGGCGCACCAACAGGCGGCGGCTTCGGGCGCGGCGCCCGCGCTTGGCGGGGACGTTCAGAATGTTCACACGCTCTACGGTGACGTCGAAAAGGGTCTCCAGCGCATCTTTCACCATGCTGCGGGTCGCCCCTTCAGCGACTTGAAAGGTATACTGTCCCATCTTGCTGGAACTGCGATTAGACTTTTCCGTCACCAAAGGGCGGATGAGGACATCGTAAATCGTAATCATGTCTCTCTCCTATCTGAGGTGCGCCACAAGCGCGTCAATCGTCTTGAGCGGCAAGACGACTTTTTCAAATTGAAGCGCGTCGCGCACGTTTAAGTAACTCGCCAACAAGACCTTGACGCTCGCAATATTGCCGGCGGAACGCGCGACGTTATCGTAGTTCTGGTCTTTGGCGGGCATCAACAATAAGGCGGTGGCGTCTCCAACCCATTTATTGAGCGTTTCAGCCATGATGCGGGTCTTGGGTTCCGCAATGTTGAAATCGTCCACCACAACAATGCCGGCTTCGGCGGCTTTGACGGACAAAACTGAACGAAGAGCCGCCTGGCGCATCTTCTTGGGCATGCGCTGTTCGTAACTGCGCGGATGCGGGGTGTGAATCCTGCCGCCGCCCACCCATTGAGCGGCGTTGGTTGAACCCTGGCGGGCGCGCCCTGTTCCTTTTTGTTTCCACGGCTTGCGACCGCCGCCGGCGACTTCGCCGCGAACTTTCGTCTCATGCGAGCCAAGTCGGGCGTTCGCAAGTTGGCGGGTGTATGCCTGATGCATCAAATCTACGTTAATGGGGGCTTCGAAAATGCTGGCTGGCAGCTCCAACTCGCGCACTTTTTCGCCTTTTAAATCAAGGACATCTACTTTCATGGTTATCTGGCTCCCGTTTCTACGCGCTTACTGTTTGCGCGACTCCTTAATCATGACAAGACCGCCTTTGCCGCCGGGAACTGCGCCATGGACGGCAAGCAGGTTGCGCTCTGGGTCCACCATGACGACTTTGATGTTCTGCGCGGTGACGCGGTCCACGCCCATGTGACCTGCCCCGCGCGAACCTTTGTAGACGCGCCCCGGCGTGGTGCCGGAGGAGCGCGAGCCGGGCGCGCGGTTGCGGTCTGACGTGCCGTGCGTGGCGTTCATGCCGTGAAAGTGATAGCGCTTGACGCCGCCGGCAAAGCCCTTGCCTTTGCTGACGCCAATCACATCCACGCGCTCGCCCACGGAAAAGGCGTCGCCAACCGTCACTTTGTCGCCGACTTTCAAACCATGGTCTTTGGAACGAAACTCGCGCAGGAAGCGCAGCGGGGCGAGTTCATTGGCTTTGAGGTGACCCATTTCGCCGCCCGTCAGACGTTTGGGATGCACTTCGCCAAAGCCCAGTTGCACCGCCGAATACCCTTCTTTTTCGGGCGTGCGAATCTGGGTAACGTAACACGGCCCAGCCTCGATGAGCGTCACCGTATAGGCGACGCCTTGCTCATCGAAGATCTGGGTCATGCCAATCTTCTTGCCTATCAGCCCTTTTAACATACTCGATTTTCTCCTTTAGAAGATATTGACGAGACTGTCAGCCGGGGCGGCGGCTGCATCATCTCCGCGCGGCGCAGTCAGACAGGCTTGGGAGGCGAACTTCCATTTGCAGTCGCGCCCGAGCCGGCTCTTACGCCGTCTCTAACGTTATCGCAATTTGCGGATTCGCAAATCGCGCGTTATTCAAATTTAGATTTTGATTTCGATATCAACGCCAGCGGGCAAATTCAAACGCATCAACATATCAATCGTCTTCGAATCCGGGTCCAACACGTCTATCAAACGGTTGTGCGTGCGGATTTCGAAATGCTCGTGCGAGTCCTTGTCAATGAAGGTGGAGCGACGTATTGTAAAGCGTTCAATCTTACTTGGCAAGGGTACAGGACCGACAACTTGGGCGCCGGTTCGTTCGGCGGTTTCGACAATCCGCTTCGCGGACTGGTCGAGAACGCGATGGTCATAGGCTTTAAGGCGGATACGGATTTTCTGCTTTGCCATCATCTCTCACCTATTCGATAATCTTGGTGACGACGCCTGCGCCAACCGTCAGACCGCCTTCGCGAATGGCGAACTTCGAGCCTTGTTCCAGCGCCACAGGCAC
>JAIWOB010000040.1 GCA_020217065.1 Chloroflexota bacterium
GCCTTCGATGGCGGGGAAGGGTCCGCGCTCGATGGCAAGCTCCACGCTGGTCTTCATCGCGTGGAAGCGGACAAACTCCATCACCTGCGCGCCAAACTCCTGACCCTCCTTTGAGCCGTAACGCACGCCGACGTGGTACATCAAGTCCGCAAGCCCCATGATGCCAAGTCCGATGCGGCGGGCGCGATGCGCGGCTTCCTTCAGTTGGGGAACAGAAGGCACATACCCATTCGCTTCGACTACATCGTCGAGGAAGCGGGTGGCGGTCACAACAGACTGACGTAATGTTTCCCAGTCCACCGTATTGTTGGGTCCGCAATGCTCGTTGAGATTGACCGAGCCAAGGCAGCAATTCTCGTAAGGTCCAAGCCATTGTTCTCCGCATTGGTGCGCCACCACGCCATTGGCAATGACGCTGTGCGTCTGCATTTCAGTGAGGTCGTACACATCTGCAAATCCTGCGTCTTCAATCGAAACAATGGATGTCTCGAATGTCTCCGAGTTAGACAGGCGGGATTTACTCTCGACGAATTGGCTTACCTTGTTTTGTTTTGCCGAATCGAGGAAGCCGATTTCCTCCGCGAACTTGTCCCGATTGACCTTGTCAATCAGCAATTCATAATCGCTATAGGTGAAATATTCCTTCAAGCCGCCCTTGCCATCTGGCAAATTGTGGAAGCCGCCCTCGCGGCGCTTGTGAATGCGGCTGACAATACCGAAGTTTGACAAGAGTATCTGCACTTCCTGCAAGAGTTCAAGCGAAGCGCTTGCAAGCCTGATAGAGCAGGATTTTTTGAGCTCGGAAAGGTTTACAGTTCCATCCGTTGTAAACAGCCCCTGCAGAAAACCAACCACAGCCTCGCGCGGCGCATGCCAAATGGAAGCAGGGACGCGTTTTTCATGCGCGCGGGCATGTAAAACGCCCAGCGATTCAAAGAAAGCATACGGCAATCTGCCATAGGTCAACTGGCGGACGGAACCGCGTTCGCGCAAATGTCCCGCGCCAAAATAACTCTGCATGGTCTCGTGAACAATGCCCAACAGTTCATCGCTTTCATAATTGAAAACCATGCCCACAGGCGCATTGCTGGCGGGGCTTAGCCAGCCATCGCCAACCAATGCGCCAACCACAACGCCCAACTCGTGCGACCATCTCTGTGGCAGGTTGGAATATTGCTTGGCAAAATCGCCGCGTGTGGTTGTGTGTCCAGAAGCGCAGTCGCCGCCACGCACCATGACTGCCATTTTCTCCTGCATGAATTCGATATTTGGCAATTCGTAATTTCGGCTCCAAACGCCTTCGCCAGATTGAAGAAGCAGAGTATCGCCTTGTTTGAGGTCTCTCAACTCAACGTAACCACGGTCAGAGGTGAGGAATTTGTGCTCGGGTGTCGCTGTCACCGAATAACCATGTTTGGTGGTCATCTTCAAGACACGGACATGTTCACGCGTCTTCCACGCAGGGGAGGAGACGCGATAAGCAACGCCAAACCCTTCGCTTGCAAAGCCCTGCCCGCCTTGTGGGGCGCGCAAGTCCGTCGCCACCATGAAATTCGCGCCAGATTCGGTAAGTTCCTGGATTGTCAGCAAGCCCAAGTCGGTTGCAATGCGGGTTGAGCCAACAAAGCATGGATTGGTGGATTCCAGCGGATACAAGTGGGGAACAGGGTTTTCGCGGTTCGCCGCGTCCAAAAACAGCACGCCAGGCTCGCCGTTGTGATGCGCCTGTTTGACAATCTTGTTAAACAAGTCGCGCGCGCGGACGGTCTTGTAAGTTTGAATCTTGATGCCTTCGGCTTCGGCTTGTTCCAGCGTGCCATCGAAATTCCGCGCCTTCATTTCGGCAAGGTCGGGGAAGCGCAGGTCCCAATCTTCGTCGTTTTCCACGGCGCGCATGAAGGCGTCGGTAATGCCGACGGAAATGTTGAAGTTGGTGATGGCGTTTTCATTCGTCTTACAGGAGATAAATTCTTCAATGTCGGGATGGTCTACCCGCAGGACGCCCATGTTCGCGCCGCGCCGCGACCCGCCCTGCGCCACCTCGCCGAAGGCATGGTCATAGACCCGCAAAAAGCCGACGGGTCCCGTGGCGCGTCCGGCTGAAGTGTTGACGATGGAATCCTTCGGGCGCAGGCGCGAGAAGGAGAAACCGTTCCCGCCGCCCGTCTGCTGAATCAACGCCGCGTCGCGCAAGGTCTGGAAGATGCCCGAGCTTTTGCGCCCCATGTCGTCAGATATAGGAAGCACAAAACACGCCGCCAGCTGCCCCAGCGGAGTTCCCGCGCCGGTAAAGGTGGGAGAGTTCGGGAAAAACTTCTTGCTGGAAAGCAGGTGGTAGTATTCAATGGTGCGTTCAGCGACATCGGCGTCCCACGTTTCTTCGACTTTCGCCACGTGATACGCCACGCGCCAAAACATTTCTTCGGCGCTTTCAACAGGCTTGCCGTCTTCGCCGCGGCGGACGTAACGCTTCATTAACACCTGGCGCGCGTTTTCGGTTAATTGGGCTTTGGGCAGTCCTTTCGGCATGGGAAGGGTGGGCAGCAAGCCATTTTTGGTTTTATTGTCAGCGGTTTTCGCAGCCATCTTTTACTCTCCTGTAAAATTTTTCTGGTGTCGCCCCAGGGTAAGCCCTTTCAGAGCGATAAAATTGGAAACAAAACGACAGAGACACTTCCCCCTTTCGAGGACGTATCTCTGCCGTGTATGAACTAGTCTTCAAGCAGATGGTCTATTTCGGTGCGGATGGATTTCAAGTCATCCAAACCCAAATAAACAATAGCGTAACGGATATACGCAACCTGGTCAATCTCCTTTAAAGTCTCCATCACCAAATCCCCCACAACGCGCGAGGAAACTTCAGCCTTGCCAGCCTTTTGCAATTGGGATTCGACTTGCCCAATCATGCGCTCGATGTCCGCCGCCGAAACCGGGCGTTTGGCGCATGAAATCCGAATCCCCCGCGCCAGTTTCTCGCGGTCAAACTCCTCGCGGGTGCCGTCCTGCTTAATAATCAAAGGCGTCGCCAGAATAGGCCGCTCATAACTGCTGAAACGCTGACGGCATTTCAAGCATTCGCGGCGGCGGCGAATTCCGCCATGACTATCGTGGGAAGTATCCAGCACCTTCGAATCGTGGTGTTTGCAATAGGGACAACGCATTAAGTTCTTCTCCAAAACCAGAACAAATGTTAGCGCCAGATATGGGCGTTATAGCGCTGCATCCCCGTACATCTGGCTAAGCGTTCGGCATTTTAGCGCCATCGCCATCGGCTGGCAAGAGGGACTTTTGGATGTCTCTTTCTTAAAATATTTGCCGTTTGGATTTTTTAAGTTTGCACCCGCCCGCTGAGTTTAGAGTTCACTTACGCTGGCGCGCAAGTGAACTCATTTTTCAACGCCCACCTCACAAAAAGGCGTTTGACCAGGCTCAAAAACTCAAATCGAGAAGTCTCCCCAATGCCAGACGCCGCCCTCGGGGACATGCAGGGCGGGACCGTAATCTCCGCCATTAACGCGTTTCTCCAGGGCTTCCACATGGGCAATCAAGGCAATCAGGGTGTTGCCAATTGCGTCGGGAAGATTGCCGTGTTCAAGGTCGGCTTTTTCGTTCGTAACATGCTTACGACCCTCGCGGACAACGACCTGCCCAGGCACGCCGACTACTACCGAGTCGGGCGGCGTATCCTTGATAACCACTGCGTTCGCGCCAATGCGGCTGTTTGCGCCAATGGTAATCGCGCCCAAAACCTTGGCTCCCGCGCCCACCACCACATTATCTTCAAGGGTTGGGTGGCGTTTCACTTTGTTTAAACTCGTGCCGCCCAGCGTCACCCCATGATAGAGCGTGACGTTGTTCCCCACCTCCGCCGTCTCGCCGATGACCACTCCCATGCCGTGGTCAATGAAGAAGTTGCGCCCAATGGTCGCGCCGGGGTGAATCTCGATTCCCGTTAAACTGCGGGCGATTTGCGAAATCCAACGCGCAATCAACTTGAAGCCAGCCTTCCACAGTTTATGAGACAGGCGGTGAATCCAAATGGCGTGTAAACCAGGGTAGCAGAGCATGACCTCCAGCGCGTTGCGCGCGGCAGGGTCGCGGTCTAACACGGATTGAATATCTTCCCGAATCGTCTTGAACATTTTTCCTCGCTTCATGCGTCAAGACCTGACGGGTTTAAATACAGGAATCTCGATTGAAGCGAGTTCCAATGAAACCCGTCAGGTCTATTTGTTAATCAGCCAAATCGGCGAACAAAGCGGTGGACAAATACCGCTCGCCAAACGACGGGATGACGACCACAATCATCTTGCCTGCGTTCTCGGCGCGGTTGGCGACTTGCAGCGCAGCCCAAGTCGCCGCGCCGGATGAAATTCCAACCAGCAGACCCTCCTCCCGCGCCATGCGGCGGGCTGTGGCGAAGGCGTCGTCCGCTTTTACGCGGATAATTTCGTCGTAGATTTTAGTGTTTAGCACCTCAGGCACAAAGCCCGCGCCGATGCCCTGAATGGGATGCGGACCCTTCGCGCCGCCCGACAAAACAGGAGAAGCGTCAGGCTCGACGGCGACGGCTTTGAAAGACGGCTTACGGGCTTTGAGGACTTCGCCTGCGCCCGTAATCGTTCCGCCTGTTCCGACGCCAGTCACCAAGAAATCCACCTTACCGTCGGTGTCGCGCCAAATTTCCTCAGCGGTCGTCTTGCGGTGAATTTCGGGATTGGCTGGATTCTTGAACTGCTGCGGCAGGAAATATTTCTTTGGGTCTGAGGCGACAATTTCCTCCGCCTTACGGATTGCGCCGCCCATGCCGTCGGAGCCTGGCGTCAGGACCAATTCCGCGCCATAAGCGCGCAGCAACATACGACGTTCCTTGCTCATCGTTTCGGGCATGGTGAGGATGATTTTGTATCCGCGCGCGGCGGCGACCATCGCCAGCGCAATGCCGGTGTTGCCGCTGGTCGGCTCGACAAGGACAGTGTCTTTGCCAATCAAACCAGCCTTTTCCGCGGCGTCAATCATCGAAAAACCGATACGGTCTTTGACCGAGTGAGCGGGGTTATAGAACTCCAATTTGGCAAGCACTTCGGCTTTCGCGCCTTCGGTAACGCGATTCAAGCGGACAAGCGGGGTGTTGCCAATTAATTCTGTGACGTTATTTGCGACTTTCATTTTGGACTCTCCTGAATAAAGTTGGTTTAGGATTTAATAAGCAAAACGGCTGCCTGCAAACCGGAACAATTCCCGGCGCGCAGACGGTGGAAGCAAATCAGCCGCGCTTGGCGGCGTGGGGATTTGCGGGGTTCAAACCCACCGTCTACGGCAGACAGCCGTTACACTCTGGGATAGAGGCGGCGGTTAGAAACCCCGCCCAATACAGATGCAGTTCAAAGTTATTTTCATCAGTTTGTAGAAGTCCTTAATAGGCGTTATCTTACCCAGTTATGAGAATTCGCGCAAGGAAAAAATCATGACCTTTTTACCAGCCGTTGTTTGAAAAAGGGAACTTTCCGAATTTCAAATTCGTCTTACAATAGAAAAACCCAAAGATTTTACAAATCATCCGGGGTTCGGATGTCTCTCTTTTCAAAAGGCAGGTCAGCATGGAAAACAAAAAACTTCTGGGCGCGCTCGTTATTCTTGGGGCGATTGTGGCGGCGGCGATTGGGGCGGGATTGTACTTTAAGAACGAATCGCCTTCCATCGAGCCGCAGACCGCCGCGCCCCAAGTTATCGCGCAAGTCCCAGCCCCAGGCGAGAGGCTGGAACTGTCGGGGTCGATTCAAATTCACTTCGACAGCGACATGGACACGGAGAAGACCGGCGGCTCGTTCTCGCTCTTTGCCAACGGGGGAACTGTCTCTGGTCAACTAACCTGGGACGACGCCCGAACCTTGACCTTCACCCCAGACTCGCCGCTGGAGCCTGGCGCGCTTTATACCGCGACTATCACCGAAGCCGCCGCCGCAGACGGAACGCCCGCGCAGGATGTCTTCAAACTGGAATTCCAGACCATTGAAAAATTTGGCGTGGCGCAAGTTTTCCCCGCCGCCGACACCCTCGATGTGGACTTGAATTCCAGCATTACGGTTATTTTCAACCGCCCCGTCGTCCCGTTGACCATTGTCGAAGAACAAGAGAAGCTCCCACAGCCGCTACAATTTCAACCCGAAGTCAAAGGCAGAGGCGAATGGGTCAACTCGTCGGTCTACGTCTTCCAACCAGACGAAGTCCTCTTAAGCGGGACCCGCTATCGAGTCAGCGTAGAGAAGGGTCTTAAAAACACGCTCGGCGAGGCGCTTGAAGACTCGTTCCGCTGGCAATTCGAGACCCGCGCCCCTATCCTGGCGAATTTTTCGCTTAAAAACGGGGCGCAAAACCCATCGCAGCAGGTCGAAAACGTCCCGCTCAACCAGGCGTTTACTTTAACCTTTCTTCAGCCCATGAATCGAAAAAGCGTGGAAGCGGCGGTGAGCGTCGTCAACCGCGAGACCAAACAGCCCACGCCCTTGAAATTCGCCTGGGACGATGAATCCACCTTCCTCACCATCGAGCCGAAAGAAAACTTCAAGATTGCCAGTTTCTACGACCTGACCCTCGAAACCACAGCCGAAGCGGCGGACGGCGGACGCCTTAAAGAGGGGCTGAACGTCCAACTTGCGACTGTGCCGTTCCCAGCCATAAAACAAGTATATCCGCCCCCTAACGCGGACGGCGGCTATAACCCGTCCATCACCATCACCTTTGTCTCGCCGATGGATTTCGACAGCCTGAAAGGACGGGTGCAAATTTCCCACTCCGCCAGCCCCGAAAGCGAATGGTATTACAACGCTTACGACAACTCGCTGACCATCGGCGGTTTGAAACCAGCCGTCAATTACGTGGTGCGGCTTCTGCCCGGCATGGCTGACCCTTATGGAAACGTCATCAAAGACCCATATTCATACGCCTTCTACAACGGAGATTATCCTCCTTATGCGCGGATTGCCCTGCCCTGGACGCCGCTGGTGTACCGCGCCCAGGGAACTCAGGAAATTTATTTTGAACGCCAGAACGTCAGCGGGGCGGAAGTCGCAATTTACCCAATCACGCCTGACGATTTTTACAAATTAAACTCCGGCGAGATTTCGATGGTTGAATTTGAACCCCGCGCAGAGGCGGTTCGCTCCTGGACCTTTGGCGCGAACGAACAACGCAACGTCCTCAAGAGCGAGCCGCTCGACCTGACGAAGAACGGCAAGCCGCTCGAAACGGGGTTCTATTTCATCGGCTCGAAGGCGCAGCCCTTCAACTATGAGACAAATTATTATCAGGGAAACGTTTTCATCGTGGCGACGGACAACCTGACTTTCAAAGCGACTCCCACCGAAGGCTTGGCGTGGCTGACCGACCTGGAAAGCGGCGTCCCGCAGAAGGGCGTGGAAGTCGCGTTCTTTGATGAAAAGTTTAAGCAAATCGGCAAGGCAATCACCGATAAGGACGGGCTGGCGTACCTCGACGACATCAAGGCGGCAAATTACGCGCTCGCCGACGACGGCAATCACTTCGCTTTCACCGCTCTGTATTGGGGCAGCGACGTTTCGCCCTACGACTTCGGCATTTACCAAAATTACTACGGCGGAACGGAAAGTCTGTTCGGCTACCTTTATACCGACCGGCCTATCTACCGTCCAAACCAGCAAGTCTTCTTCAAGGGGATTTTGCGGACAAACGACGACCTGCATTACAGCCTGCCCAACCTGAAAAAAGCGCATGTCGTAGCGGAGCAGTGGGGCAACAAGATTTTCGCGGAGGACGTAACAATCAACGAGCGGGGCAGTTTCAGCGGAAGCCTAACCCTTGCCGAAGACGTATCGCTGGGTTATTACACCCTCTACGTCTATCGCAGTTCCGACCCCTCCGAAGCGCCGATTACGTCGGTGAGTTTCAACGTCGCCGAATACAAGAAGCCTGAGTTTGAGGTGCGCGTTGCGCCCGATAAGGAAGCCGTCCTCGCAGGCGGGTCGGTCAACTTTGGGTTGGACGCCCAGTATTACTCCGGCGGACTTTTGAAAAACGCCCGCGTCGAATGGTTCGTCGAATCTTCCAACTTCTATTTCACGCCCTCGCCCAAATACAGCCAGTATAGTTTCATGGACTGGGATAGGGATATGGACTGGGAGCCCAATGAAAGCGCGAACAACAAGACCATAGACGAAGGCAAAGGCGCGACCGACGGCGGCGGTCATCTCGACGTGCGGCAAACCTTCGGCGGGAGCAAGGTCAGCCAGCAAATGCGCTTCTACGCCAACGTCACCGATGTGGCGGGCAACACCGTCAGCGGGCAAACCAGCGTCGTCGTTCACCAATCGGAATATTACGCCGGCATCCGCTCGGAAAAGTACATCGGCAGGCAGGGCGAAGCGCAATCGTTGAGCGTGGTCGTTCTCGATTGGGATTCCAATCCGGCGGCGGGGCAAAAAGCGACGGTGGAATTCTTCGAGCGGCAATGGTACAGCGTGCAAGAGAAAAACAAGCAAGGTCAATTGCGCTGGGAAACTTCCGTAAAGGAAATCCCGGCGGGGAAACAGAGCGTAATCACCGGCGCGGACGGGACGGCGCAGGTTGAGTTTATCCCGCCCAACGGCGGGGTCTTCAAGGCGTTGGTTACGGTCAAGGACTCGCAGGGGAACGCACATCGGGCTTCGACTTACATCTGGGTCGCCAGCAAGGGAGAAATTGCATGGCGGCAGACGAACGACCGCGCCTTCAGCCTGATTGCCGATAAGGACCTGTATGAACCCGGCGAAACGGCTGAAATCCTCATCGCCCAGCCATTCAGCGGGAAAGTGTACGCGCTCATCGCCTACGAACGCGGACATATTTACAAACGGGAAGTCGTTCAACTCGAAGGCGGCAGCGTCATTTACAAATTACCGATTACCGACGAAATGGCTCCCGTCGCTTACGTATCCGTCGTCGTCATCAGCGGAGCGGAGCAAACCGGCGCGCCCGATTTCAAGATTGGCATGACGAAAATCAACGTTGACACGAAACGGAAGACCCTTAACGTCTCGGTTACGGCGGATAAAAATTTGACGGGTCCCGGCGACGAAGTCACTTACACTATTCAAACAAAGGACATCGAAGGCAAGCCCGTCTCGGCGGATGTTTCCATTGCGGTCGTGGATAAAGCCGTGCTGGCGCTTGCGCCGTCCAACACGCCGCCCATGCTGGATAGTTTTTACTCAATTCAGTCGCTGAGCGTGTCCACCGCCCTGGGGCTGGTTTCCAGCGCCGACGATTACATCGCCGCTTACGAAGAAACCATGCCCGACGGTCTTGCGGCAGGCGGCGGAGGCGGCGGCGAACCTGGGGTTATCACCGTGCGTCAGAATTTCAAAGACACGGCGATTTTCAAAGCGGACCTTGTCACCGATGAAAACGGCAAGGCGCAGGTGAAAGTGGAGATGCCCGAAAACCTCACCGTCTGGGTCTCAGACGTGCGCGCCGTCACAACAGACAGCCGCGTGGGACAAGCTAGCAATGAGGTGGTCAGCGTCAAGCCGCTCTTCGTCCAACTGCAAACGCCGCGCTTCTTCGTCGCCGGCGACATGGCGACCGTCGGCGCGACAATCTTCAACAATTCGGAAGAGACGCTCAAAGTGAACGTCTCGCTTGAAGCCGAAGGCGTGACGCTGAAATCCGAGGCGAAGCAAACCGTCGAAGTGGAAGGCAAACGGCAGGCGTACGTCGCCTGGGATATAGTCGTCCAAAACGACGCTCAGCGCGTGGATATGACCGCCGCCGCCGTCAGCGGTCAATTCGCCGACTCCAGCAAACCCGCAGCGGGAACTCTCTCCGGGCAGGGAATCCCGGTTTTCCGCTACACCGTCGTTGAAACCGTCGGCGCGTCGGGCGTCGTCTCCTCCGCCGGCTCAGTCACGGAAAACATTAAATTGCCGGCGTCTCTGAGTTTCGAAGACGCGAACCTCTCCGTCGAAGTCGCGCCGTCTCTGGCGGC
>JAIWOB010000041.1 GCA_020217065.1 Chloroflexota bacterium
GTCGCTTAAGTCCAGTTTCAAATATCTCGAAGATTATCCCTACCTGTGCATGGAACAAACCGTCTCGCGTTTCCTGCCGAATGTCGTCGCAACGCGCGCGTTCAAAGCGGCGGGAATTTCCTCGCCGTGGCAAAGCGACCTCGACAAACAAGTCAACGCCGCGCTGCAAAAAATCTACGCTAAACAGTTGTATGACGGCGGCTGGAATTGGTGGGACGGCGCGGAGAGCGACCCCCAGACCTCCGCGTATGTGGTCTATGGGCTGCTTGAAGCCAAAGAGTCGGGCTACGAAGTTTCGCAGAACGCGCTGAATAACGGCGTCGCCTATTTGAAGAACAATCTGCCTGACCTCAAACGCAACGACGCCTCATGGCAGTACAACCGTCACGCTTTCATGCTGTATGTGTTGGCGCGGGCGGGCGAACTTGGAGCGGGAGAGGTCAATTTCATTTTTGAACGCCGCGCCTCGCTCGACCAATTTGGAAAAGCCTACCTTGCGCTCGCGCTTCATTCGCTTGGAGATGGAAGAGCCTCCACGCTGATGTCCGACCTGGCAAACGCAGCCATCCTTTCCGCCTCGGGCGCGCACTGGGAGGAGAGCAGCCGCGACGATTGGAATTGGAACACCGACATCCGCACAACCGCAATCGCGCTAAACGCCTTCGCGCAGATTGACCCCCGGAGCCCCATCACAGCGAACGCCGTCCGCTGGCTGATGGCGCGCCGCGACAGCGGTCACTGGTATTCGACGCAGGAAACCGCCTGGTCGTTGATTGCGCTGACGAATTGGCTGGCGGAGTCGAAAGAGTTTGAAACCGACTATAAATTTGCCGTGGGATTGAACGGCGAAAAACTGGCGCAAGGCAAAGCCAGCGCAGACAATCTGGACGAAACGACCCAATTGCAAGTAGAGTTCAAAGACCTGTTGAAGAACGAAGTCAACGCGCTGGTCTTCTCGCGCGGAAGCGGGACAGGCAGCCTCTACTACGCCGCCTACCTCAACGCCGCTCTGCCTGTGGAGGAAGTCCAGCCGCTGGATAGGGGCGTGAATCTTTCGCGGGAGTATTTCACGCTGGAAGACCCGAAGAAGCCCATCGTTGAAATCAAACGCGGCGAATTGGTGCGGGTGCGGCTGACAATGGTATTGCCCGAAGCGAAACGCTATCTTATTGTCGAAGACCCGCTCCCCGCAGGCTTGGAAGCGCTGGACGCCTCGCTTGCAGCCGACACGGCTGTTCCATTGGTCTATACCGCGCAGGATTACAAGGAACGCGGTTGGGGCTGGTGGTATTTCAGCCACATCGAGCGGCGCGACGAAAAAATTGTCCTCTCCGCCGATTATCTGCCGGCGGGAACGTATGTTTATTCCTATTTGGCGCGAGCCAGCAGCGCGGGAACTTTCAAGGTCATTCCGCCAACCGCTTCCGAATTCTACTTCCCCGATGTGGGCGGACGCGGAGCGGGCAGTCTCTTTACGGTAAAGTAAAAGCGCCGCGCCAAAGCCCGGATTGCCAGCGGACTAATGCGCGAGAATCGTTGAGACGTTTCGCATAAAAAAGCGGGGACAAACCTTGGGTTTGTCCCCGCCGCCGATTCGCATATCAGCGGGATTGGGCGATGGCTTCGATGCGCTTCTCCACCTGTTCGATATGGGCTTGAAGCTCGTCGCGCTCGGCAATGGTGGCGCGAAGAGAGGCGGTAAAAGATTCCTTTTCCGCTTCCGACACGGTTGGCAGGAGACGCTCAAGGCGGGCGATTTGTTTGCTTTTCTGGTCGAGTTTGATGCGAATGCGCTTGCGATAGCCTTCGTAAAATTCGAGCTCCTTGAGCGGCTCGGAGGGAACGGCGAATTCCTGAGTTAACAACTCCGCAACCGTTTTCATGAACAGGTCAATGTCAATCGGTTTTTCAAGAAAGCGGGTCGCGCCAATCAAAGCCGCAAACGATTTGTCTTCCGGGGCGACATAAGTGGCGGAAAGGAAAATCACAGGAATATGGCGCGTCGCCGGGTCAAGACGCAATTGGTGAACCAGGCTGAAGCCGTCCATGCGGGGCATCAGGATGTCGGTGACGACCAGCGACGGCGGCTCTTGACGAATAACGCTCAACGCCTCCACGCCGTCGCGCGCGGCGACAACGCGGTATCCGCCTTTGAATTTCAGGGTGGTCTCCACCAATTCCAGAATGTTCGGAATGTCTTCCACAACCAGGATATAACCGGCGACGGCGTTCATGGGGTCATTGTAGTCGTTTTTCTGGAAATCGAACATTACAAATCAATGCGCCTCCGAAAAATCATATAACAAACTTGCCGTCTTTATAAAACAGCTCGCCGTCGGCGCGCATTTCAGAGTCGCTGGAAACGTCTGAAATTAAATCCCAGTGAATGGTTGATTCGTTCCTGCCGCCGGCTTCGCCAAAGCCGTTTCCCAAAGCCAGATGGAAAGTTCCGCCAATCTTCTCGTCGTATAAAATATTGCGGGTGAAACGGGTAATGCCGTAATTCGAGCCGATACCCAACTCGCCTAAAAAGCGCGCGCCCTCGTCGGTGTCCAACATTTTGAGGAGAAAGGACTCGTTCTTTTCGGCGCTGGCGTTGACGACCCTGCCGCGCTCAAACTCAAGCCGCACCCCTTCCACCGCCGTCCCCTGGTAGATGGCGGGATAATTGAAATACACCCAACCGTTTACGGATTCTTCGACCGGGCTGGTGAATATTTCCCCGCTGGGCATGTTTTGGTCGCCGTCCGAGTTGATGAACTTGCGCCCTGCGACCGAAAGCGTCAGGTCGGCATGGGCGCTTCGAATCGAAATATTCTTTTTTCCTTCCAGCCAGGAAATCAGCCTTTCCTGCTCGTCATGGAGATTGCGCCATGCCTGCACAGGGTCTACCTGGTCGGCGAAAGTCGCCTGGTAAATGAAATCCTCATAATCCGAAAGGCTCATGCCCGCTTCCTGCGCCAGCGCCTGACAGGGATAATTCGTTATCACCCAACGCAATTCCCCTGCCGCAGAACGTTTGGAATAAGTCTCCATCCATTTTTCATAAGCCAGATTGCGCGCCTGCTGGCGCGAAGGGTCAATATTGCTCATAACGCGGGTATTTTCCGGCGCTTCGATGATAATCCAAACGTCGGCGTTTTTTATCATGTGCATGTCCAGCGGAGGCATCCACGCCAGTTGCGCCTCTCCCGCTTCAGACATGAACACTTCGTTCAAATCGCTGGATTCGAGGGTGACGCTTGGATGTCCGCCCGCCCGCAAGACATATTTCACCACTTCCTTGACCAAGGGAATCGCCTGCCAATTGGCGTTGATATGCGCCCAATCCCCAGGGCGGACTTTGGTCGAATAATTGACCAGCACGTTCGCAAGGCGGTTTAATTTGATGTCCGTCATATTTTTCTCCTAAAACGCTATCGCATTGACGAGCAAAGCAATTATAGCCACTCCAGGCGGGAATGTCACTGCGCTGCGACGAAGCCCCCGCCCAGGGAAAGCCTTGAGGGTTTATTGCAGATTGCTTTCCTTTGTTAATTTCCATATAATGAAAAGCGGAGATTGTTCCCAATTTCACGTTCATATTTTTCAAGGAGGCGTTATGACGACAAAAGGCAAAAAAATAGGAGCGGCGTTTGTTTTGTTCTTATTTTTTCTTCTGGCTTGCAACCTCCCGTCAGGAAGCGCTACCGCCGATTCGCCGGATTTTGAAGCGACAAAAGGGTCTCTTGAATTAGAGGCGACAAGCATGGCGCTGCAAATGACTCAGTCGGCGCTAAACGCTCAACCAGCCGCTCAGCCGACGCCCCTCCCGCCCCAGCCAACGTCCGCCCCGCCCGAATCTCCAAGCCAGCCCCCGCCGACCCCCACTCAGGACGTGGAAGCGCTCATCCGCTCGGCGAACGTTCTGGTCTACGAAAATATGGATGAATATGGCGTCGGCATGTGGATACAAGACGCTCTCGACATGATGGGTCTCAAATACACTCAAACCGGCTCCTATAGCGGGCGTTTTATGGAATACTTGAACTCTGGAACAAAATACGACCTCATCATTGTCGGCGCGGAAGGCAAGGATAAAATATCAGGCGAATTCTGGGACGTGATTAACACCCGCGTTACCCGCGATAAGGTCGCCCTGATTGCGGAAATCTGGTATCTGGACAGGGAGGCAAGCGGTCCTATCAGCAAAATCCTGAGCGGATGCGGAATCCGCTATCAGAAGGATTACAACCTGGCGGATTCAATCTATTGGTGGGAACCCACCCATCCCGTCTTTAATGAACCCAACACAGTATTGCCCCTTTTGCATTACAACCGCTATTGGTCAAATCAAACGGGGGACCAAATTCGTTTGGGCGGTTCTGGCGACGCCGTTCTGCTGGCGGGGCTGGCGGCGCAAAAATCGAGCCAGGAGGCTGTGCTGGCTACCTGTTACGGCGGGCGGGTCATCATCCAAACCTTCTCCGACCACGATTACAATCAAGCGGACATCCTGCCGTTGTGGGAAAATTACATCCACTACACGCTGAAAAATCATTTCCTCTCTTTGCAAAAATAAGCCCGCGCAACATTGAGGCTGGCGTATAATCGTGAGGACGCAAACCGCGTCCTCACGATTATATTTGGAGATAACTCATGCCCTACGCTCAAACCAAATGGAGCCTCGCTCCGCTGTACCCCGCCTGCGACAGCCCAGAACTGCAAAACGCCTTCGATATGATTGAAGAACAAGTCGCCGCCTTTGAAGGCGCGCGCGGAAAACTCACCCCCGATATTTCCAACGAACAGTTCATGCAAATTCTCCGCGCCCGCGAAGAAATCGAGCGCGCGGCGAACAAACTCTACTCGTTTGCCGGCTTATCCTTCGCAGCCGACACCCAAGACCAAACGGCGCAAACCCTGCAAGCCCGCGCCCAACAATTTTTGGCGGGCATCGAAAACCGCGCATTATTCTTCAGTCTGTGGTGGAAAGGTCTCGACGAAGCCAACGCCAAACGACTGGCGGAGGCTTCGGGAGGCTACCGCTATTACCTCGAAGCGCTGAGGCTTTTCAAGCCGCACACCCTGACCGAAGCCGAAGAGAAAATTGTCAACACCAAAAACGTCACCGGCGCGACGGCGCTGATTAATCTCTACGATTCGATGACCAACCGTTACGCGTTCAAACTGCGGGTGGACGGCAAAACGCGGGAAATGACCGAATCTGAACTCTATTCCTTCCGTTACAGCCCAGACCCGAAAATGCGCGCCAAGAGTTACCAGGAACAACTCCGCGTTTTCGGCAACGACGGCGCAATTCTCGGTCAGATGTACCAGACCCGCGTCCGCGACTGGCGCAACGAGTATATCGAGATGAGGAAATTCAGCAGCCCGATTGCGGCGCGGAATTTGATGAACGACATCCCCGACGAAGCCGTTGACGTTCTGCTCAACGCGGCGCGCCAGAACGTCTCCATCTTCCAGCGTTATTTCAAACTCAAAGCCAGACACGCCGGCATGAAGAAATTGCGCCGTTACGATATTTACGCGCCTGTGGCGTGTTCAAAGAAAACCTACGACTTCGACGACGCCGCAAACATGGTTCTGGATTCCTTTGCCGCGTTCGACCCCAAAGTAGCGGATTTGGCGAAGCGCGTCTTCGACGAGAACCGTCTCGACAGCGAAATCCGCAAAGGAAAGCGCGGCGGCGCGTTTTGCTGGTCTGTCCTGCCGGATATGACGCCCTGGGTGTTAATCAACTATCAGGGCGCGGCGCGCGAGGTGGCGACTCTGGCGCACGAACTCGGTCACGCCATCCACTCTATGCTGGCGGCACATCACAACACGTTCAGTTTCCAGTCGTCGCTGCCGCTGGCGGAGACTGCGTCCACTTTCGCAGAAATGACGCTGATTGACCGAATGCTTTCCGAAGAAAAGGACGAAGCGGTGCGGCGCGACATCCTCTTCAAACAGATGGACGACGCCTACGCCACCATCATGCGCCAGTCGTATTTTGCGCTGTTCGAAAAGCAGGCGCACGAGATGATTGAGAAAAACGCTTCGGTAGACGAACTTTGCGCCGCCTATCTCGACAACTTGAAGGAGCAATTCGGCGATTCGATTGACCTGAGCGACGAGTTCAAATGGGAGTGGGTCTGCATTCCGCACATTTATCACACCCCGTTCTACGTCTATGCCTACGCCTTCGGACAGCTGCTCGTGCTTTCGCTTTATCAGCAGTTCAAGGCGGAAGGCGAAGCCTTCAAGCCCAAGTACCTGAAAATCCTTTCGGCGGGAGGCTCCGAATCGCCCGCGAAAATCCTCGCCGAAGCCGGTGTGGATATCCGCTCGGCGAAGTTTTGGCAGGGCGGGTTTGACGTTTTGGAAAGCCTGGTCGGAACGCTGGAAAAGTTGTAACGCCGTCCTTTTTATTTTGGCTCTCGAATAAGCCATACCGCCATTGCGCCGCCGAGCAGCGCGGCAAAAACCAGAACGCCGACCAAAACGCCGGAAGAAGGAAGGGTTGTCCCATCGGCGGCGGCTGTTGGCGCTATCGTTTGATACACAACCGTTGGGGAAGGCGGCGGAGATGTCGGCGTAAGCGAAGGCGGCGGAGTGGAAGTCGCAGGCGGCGGGGTTGGAGAGGGAGAAGACGGCTGAGTCGCGCCGCGCTTAACCAGCAATTCCTGTCCCTGCCAGACCACCAAGTCGTCGCCCAACCCATTCAAGTTTTGAATTTCCTTAATGGTTGTGCCGTAAGCGATGGCGACGCCCCATAAAGTCTGTCCATTTTGAAGGATGTGATAAACGTTCCCGTCGGGACGGGCTGTGCTAACGATAATCGGCGCGATGTACTGGCTGACGGCTGGAGCGCCGCCGGAAGCCGGCGTTCCAGCCGAAGTCGCGCTCTGCGCGCCGCCGGAGGCGCTCGCGGCGGCGCAATCTAACGCGTAATAATAACCGCCCGCTCCTTGCGAGACGCCCGCCCCAATATGGGTATAACTTGCAGAAAGCATCGTATTCATGTGAGCGGCGTCCTGCCACACAGGCGGGACGCCGTTCCAAACCAGCGGCGCCCCGCTATTGAGAATGTTTTCGGAGCGGATTTCTCCAGCCAGAGGAAAACCGAGGTCAAGAAGCTGCTGGGTAAACGTAATTCCGCCGGGGCGGGCATGGGTAATCAGCCCTGTCGCAGCCATGTAATCCGCCTGGGACTGGGCAGACTGCATCAAGGCAGGGTGGACCGCAAGGGCAGGCAACCCGTTGGACAAGCGCAAGGCGTTAACGACTTCAATCAACTGCGAAGGGGCGGTGATGGTGGTTTGCCGAAGCGGAACAGCCGCCACGGCTTCGGGCTGAGGAAACCCTGCGCTCAAAAACAAGGCGATAGATAAGAAAAGTCCAACCGTTTTCATCTTTCGAGACAAAGCCCTATGTGGGAGTTTCGGTGGGCGTAGGCGTGGGGGTGGGCGTGTCGGTTGGAGGCGGGGTGGTCGGCGTGGGAGTCGGCGTGGGCGTTGAGGTCGGCGCAGGCGTTGGAGAAAGGGTCGCCGTCGGCGCGGGCGTCGGTTCTTTCACAATGATGGTCACAGAAAGGGTCGCGCCAAATAAATTCTTCCCATCGGAAAGCCTCCAGGAACTTGTGTATGTACCGGGTTTGGCTGGCGCGCCCATCGCCACAGAGACCTCAGCCCAACTCCATACCGGAACTTTCTTTTGGAGGCGGCTGGTCTCGCCGTCTAGTTTATCCCCGCCGACGTGGACAAGGATATAGTTGAAAGCCCAGTCGCAAGTCCCAATATTTTGGACCTTCCAGGTTTTCGTAAAGGTTTCGCGCGGCTGCATCACCGTGCCAGACGGAACGGTAACGTCTCGAATGAAGGCAAGATTATTGCAGCCAAAGGCAAGCGAGGCTGGGTCTACCGTGGCGGTGAAGAAGGTGCCCGTTGGGGTGATTGTGCCTGGAGTCGGAGAAAAATAAAAAGGCGTTGGGGTGGGCGTAGGCAGGAGAGGCATCGCCGCCAGGGTGGGCGTGGAAAGCGGCGGAAGCGTAGGCGGCGGCGTTGGCGTAGGCGCAGGCGGGGTAGAGACCGCAGTCTGGGTCTCGAAAAACGAGGCGACCATCGTGCCTACGGCTGAAGTCATGAAGGCTTCGGAAACTTCCGTCGGAGGTTCTTCGCCCTGACAGGCGGTCAAGAACAGGATAAGGATGAGGAGGGGAAGAGGTATGCATTTTTTCATGTCGGTACTCCGCCGTAAATCTATCACAAAATTCCAAATTTCTGGCATGTGAAAACCCTACGCGCTGCGCGCGCAGTCTGTTTGATAAACGCCGCCTGAAGGCGTTTTGTTCCGCAATGAGACGCAGAAATTAACCGTTCTCTCATTCAAACCCCAAACCCGGTCTTGCAATCATGGTTATAATCATATTCTATGCGTTCGAACATATTCACCCAACCCGATGTTCCTCAAAAATATCGCTCGAACTTTTTTCACTTATACATGGATATTGCGTGGTTCGGCGTATTGAGCGGGACTTCCGTCAATTTTCTCAATGTCTATGCGGCGCGGCTTGGCGCGAACGGCTTTCAAATCGGCTTGCTGACCGCCATGGCGGCGGTGGTCAATCTTTTTCTCGCCATCCCCGCCGGGCGCTGGATTGAAAAACGCCACACCGGGCGCGCCGTGTTTTGGTCTTCGGTTTTGTTTCGCGCCGGTTATTTTTTGTGGATTCCGCTCCCATGGCTTTTCGATGAGCAAGGGCAGATTTGGGCTTTGATTATTCTCGCCTTTCTCATGGCGATTCCGCTTACGCCGCTTGGCGTCGGCTTCAACGCTCTGTTTGCCGAAGCCGTTCCGGAGCGTTTTCGCGCCCAAGTGGCTGGCATGAGAAATATCACCTTCGCCGTCGCGTATATGCTGACCTCCTTTGGCGCGGGTTTCATCCTAAAAAATACGCCCTTCGAAGCGGGCTATCAGGTCATTTTTGCGATTGGCGCTTTTGGCGCGGCGGCAAGCAGTTACCATCTTTATCATATCCGCCCAATGCAAGAGGACCTCTTTCCGCTGCAAGGTTCGCCCAAGCCCCCGCCTGCCGCGCCCGTCAACCCGCCGCGCGGTCTTAAGGCGGCGCTACGTTTGGATATTTGGGAAACGCCATTTCGCAAGGTAATGCTGGCGTTGTTTTTCTTTCACTTAACCCATTACCTGCCCAACCCGCTCTATCCGCTTTACAACGTGAACGTCCTGCGGCTGAACGACAATAACATCGGCATCGGCACGGCTCTGTATTATCTGACCGTCCTGCTTGGTTCGTTTCAATTCAGGCGGATTGTCAACCGCTACGGGAACAAAAAAGTGTCCGGTTGGGGCGCGGCGGGAATGGCGGTTTATCCGTTCCTGCTCGCCCTGTCGAGCAACGTTTGGCAATTTTACGGAATTTCGTTTCTGGGCGGCTTTCTCTTCGCCATGATTAACGGAGCCTACGTCAACTATATGTTGGAGAACATTCCAACCGACGACCGCCCCTCGCATTTGGCGTGGTACACGGTTATTCTCAACGTCGCCATCCTCTCCAGTTCTCTTGCGGGACCCGCCCTGGCAGACCTGTTCGGGTTGGCGAACGCCCTTATCGTCATTGCGGCGCTGCGCGCCCTGGCTGGAGTCGTTATCCTCAAATGGGGATAAAAACGCCGCTCTCCGCCGCAAAATAATTCATGCTACAATCGCATCGTGACCGAAAATATAAAAATCATCGCCACCAACCGCAAAGCCGGCTTCGATTACTTCCTTTTGGAAAAATTCGAAGCGGGCATCGCCCTGCAAGGTTCGGAAATCAAATCCATCCGCGCAGGGCAAATCAGCATTCAGGAAGCCTATGTGGACATCCCGGAAGGGAGGGAAGCCTGGCTCGTCGAAGCGCATATCGCGCCCTACGAACAGGCGGGGACTCATTTCAACCACGAACCGAAACGCCGCCGCCGCCTGCTGCTGCACAAGAAACAAATCCGTCAATTGT
>JAIWOB010000042.1 GCA_020217065.1 Chloroflexota bacterium
GGAATCAGACGCGCATCAAAGGCATGACCATCGTTCCAACCCGCGTCTATCTCAAGGACGGGCGCGCCAAAGTTGAAATCGCGCTCGCCAAAGGCAAGAAAGCATACGACAAGCGGGCGGCAATCGCCAAGCGCGATGAGGCGCGAGGTCATGAGAGAGAGTCGAGAGTCAGATAGTCAGCAAGACGCAAGGAAACCAAGAATATGCCCCCCTTTACCATTGGCGCAATCAATCTGTTGCCAGAAGCGGAAAAACGCGCGATGTATTCGCGTTATATTCCAGCGTCCCTGCTGGAACGATATCATATCCCGCCGTTGACCTCTGCGGCAGGATACAACTTGCTGCAATTTCGCTTTGCGCCCGGCTCCGCCGACGTGGAAATGCGGCTCTTCCATAAAATGGATTTTCCCGACCCCATTCTTTACGGGCATTTGACGGACACCCTAAACGGACAAATTCACATTCTGCTTTACATTCTCAACGACCCGGATTCCCCGCGCTACGACGTGGATAGAATGCCGGATGGGTCGCCCACCAAATTCGGCACCCTGCGGCGCAACCTTGAAGCGGAGGAAAGCGCCCTGCAAGCGGGGCTGGCGCCGGGACAAGTGCGGCGCGGGCTGCGAATGCTCGGACAGGCAATCGAAGCCTTTGAACAATTCGTCGCCGCCCTCGGTCAGGAGATTTACTTCGTCGAACCCCTTTACTATCACAACGCGGTCATCTTCGAACGCTATGGGTTCTCCTATCAAGTGGGGAAACGACTGATGGACAGCATCCACGCCGGCTTTCAGCCAGGCGGCGACCTGTTGCCCCAGCTCGACGGCTCAACCCCTTTCCGACAGCCCGACGCGGCAAACGGAATTCGCAAACGCTCATGGGCGATTCATGACGGCATCCTCGGCGAACCGTTCACCAACGTCACCATGTATAAGAAGGTCGGAAAATCGGCGGGGCTTAATACCGCGCCGGGGTGTGTCTGGTAAAATCCACGCCTGAGCAACAAACGCAACTTCTTAAACCCGGCGGGGTTATTTTTTTCAACTCCGCCGGTAAGGTTTTCAATCTTGCCGGAACTCGACTACACCGAAGAAGAAATTCTTGCCCGCGCCTCGCAGGGAGACCGCGACGCTTTCGGTCAATTATACGAGCGTCATGTGGAACGCATTTTTAATTACGTGTATTACCGCACCGGAAATACGCATGACGCCGAAGACCTGACCGCCCGCGTTTTTCAGCGCGCCATGAAACACGTCATCAATTACACCGACCGCGGCGTGCCGTTCTCGGCGTGGTTATACCGCATCGCGCACAATCTGGTCGCCAACTGGCATCGCGACCGAAGCCGCAAGCGGGAAATCCCCCTGGACGACGTCCCCATTCTGCCGACCAGGGGCGACCATCCGGAAAAGAATCTGGTGCGTTCTCAAGAGCGGGAGGCGCTGCTAAAAATGATTCGCACGCTCCCGGCGGAACGACAAACTTTGTTGATTCTGAAATTTGTCGAAGACCTGTCCAACGCGGAAATTGGCGCAATCATGGGCAGGAGCGAAGGCGCCATCAAAAGCCTGTACCACCGCACCTTGCTGGCTTTGCGCGACCAAATGGAAGACCAAAACCTTAGTTTAGAAGGAGAATAGACATGTTAGGAATTGCAACCGACGGCGCCATTGACCTCGCCCCCGGCTGGGAAAAGGAATTTGACATCAGAATCGTCCCCATCAACGTGCATTTTGGAGAGAAGACCTATATTCAAAATATTGACCTTGACCTCGAAGGGTTTTACAGACTGGTGGACGATACATCCAATCCCTTCCCCAAGACCTCGCAGCCTTCGCCTCACCAATTTGTGGAATTCTACAAAAAGAATTTTCAACCCGGCGACACCGTCGTCTCGCTCCACGTCACCAGCAAACTCTCCGGCACCTACGCCTCCGCCGTCGCAGCTGCGGAAGAGCTGAAGGGCGTTTACAACATCATCCCCTTCGACTCGCTGGGCGGCTCAATGGGGACCGGCTTCATGTGCCGCGCTGTCCGTTTGATGGAGCGCGCCGGCAAAAGCGTGGAGGACATTTTGCGCTATCTGGAAGCCGTTCGCAGCCAGGTAAAAATCGTCCTGACCCTCGACACCCTAGAATACGCCCGCCGCAGCGGACGGGTCGGCACGCTTTCGGCGGCTCTGGCTTCTCTGCTAAACGTTAAACCTATCGCCTCCCTTCAAGAAGGTTTGATACAAATGGTCGAAAAAGTGCGCACGCGCAAAGCCGCCCTGGAACGCGTCCTCGCCATGGGCAGGGAAATGGTGGGCGATAAACCCGTGCATATCGGCGTGATGCACGCCCGCGACCTCGAATCGGGTAAAACGCTGCTGGAAGCCGCAAAGAAAAACTTCAATTTCAAAAGCGCAGAAATGGCGGACCTCTCCATTTCCCTCGCCATCAATCTGGGCGTGGGAACGGTTGGACTGGTGCTGTATCCCGCCGAATAATCAACCCCCACACAACGTCCCAAAGATTTTGACTAAAAACCCGCCTAAGCGAAGGAATACTTCGGGACAACGTATATAAAGGTATGTATGAGAAAACGCAGTTCAAACCTCAACCCCGAAGACGATTTCAAGTCTCTCGAAGCGCATCTCGCCGGGGCATTGAAACCGCTCGCGCCTCCGCAAGAAATCGTTCAACGGTTGAACAGGCGCATCCAATTGCCCAACCGTGAAAGAATCGCGGCGAGCCTTTCCGACTGGAATCGGATGTTCCTCGTCTTTGCCGGCGTGATGTCGGGGATGTTGATTCTGATTACCCTTGCCCGCGCCTTTTACTACCTCGCCGGACGCAGGGGATAAAAAAAAACGCCATAGACCTGACGGGTTTCCATGCCGCGTGGAAACCCGTCAGGTCTTAAATTTCATCCATCAGCCAATCGCACAGAATCCGCGCTTCGGCGACCAGGTCGGCGTCAAAGGGGAGCCCAAACGCCTCATCCACCCGCGTCGTCAAACGCTCGACAATCAAATGTTTATCGGGGGGAAGTTCGAGGTTTTCACGCAGCAGATTCAACAAATCATACGCGCTCATATTCGAGACTTGCATCCCCTTGCGGGTGAGATACGCCCGCGCCGCAATCCCGGCAGCCCGCCGCGCGCACACGCGAGCCTTGCCTTCGTTCTTTTCCATCCGCGCTTGACGGGCTCTTTCAAATTCAATCTTGAGTTGAGCGCTCCAATCATTCATGGGACAATTATAATAGGCGACAGTCGCTTTAGAAGCGACCGTCGCCCTTAAGGAGAACATATGAAACCCAACGTCACACGCTTATTTTCGCTCTTCCTTTTCGTGAGCCTTTTGCTGAGCGCCTGCTCCCAAAACCTTACGCAGACCCCGCCGGCGGCGGACGGAGTCCAGCCTCATGAAATTACCGGTACTTATCAAGTCACCAACGATTTTGTGCTTGCCGCCTATTACGTCGAAAACGCCGTCGCTCTCACCGACATGCACGGCTTTGTCGTCCGCGATTTGGAATGGGAGCTGCCCGTCGATTCTCAAGTCCTCGGCTTCATGACCTTCGACCCCGAAACTTTAAGCGGAACTTTTGAATTGGACCTGCCGGCCCTGCCCGAAGGCGAGTTCAACGATGTGGACAACGACGGCGTCGAAGAAACGGGCGTGCAAATTTTCGCAGTCGCATACTCGCCCAACCTTTATGGCGGACCCTTCGCCGCAGGCGACGACCGCTCCCGCGGCTGGCCCTCGTATCTGGCTTCAGTCAAAACGGACAGCGAAAACCAGGACGAGGTTGTCGGCGGCAAACTTGTGGTCTGGTCGCCCGACGCGAATCAGGGATTCCCAACCGGCTTTGGCGCAGACGGTCTGCTCTTCACGGCGGACGACCCCGCTGGCGCGCTTCCCGCCGGTTACTCGATTGTAGATTTGGACTCAGACCCCTTTATCGTCACACAGGAAGCCAGCCCGCAGTTGACGCTTTACGAACCGAAAGACATTGCCGTCAAGGATTACTCGGCAATGTCTTACGCCGAAGCCTTCGACGCCATGTTCGAGGCCGTCCGCAAGGAATACGCTTTCGCCGGCATCGAGGGCAAAGAGCCTAATTGGGATGCGCTCTACGCCGAGCTCAAACCGCGCGTGGAAAAAGCCGAAAAAGACAAGGACCCCAACGCCTTTTATCTTGCCTTGCGCGATTTCACCTGGGCGTTCAAAGACGGTCATGTCGGGCTGGAAGGCGGCGATTACGCCGACCAGGATTTCGCAGCCGCCACATCCGGCGGATACGGATTCGCCATCCGCGAGCTGGACGACGGACGGGTTTTGGTAATTTACACGCTTGAAGGCGGTCCCGCCCAGTTGGCTGGAATTCAACCCGGAGCGGAAATCACCGAGTTCAACGGTCAGCCCATCGCCGAAGCCATCGCCGGAGCGCGGTCGTACGCCCTTCAATCCTCAGACTTCGCCATCCGTTATCAGCAAGCGCGCTATCTGCTGCGCGCTCAGCCTGGAACCGAGGCGAAAGTCAAGTTTATCAACCTCGACGGAATCCCAGAGGAAGTCACCCTGACCGCCGTCGAGGAACGTCAGAGTTTCAGCCGCACCTCGCTCTATTTTGGCGTGGATACCAACTCCTTGCTGCCTGTGGATGCGGAAATCATCCCCGCCGGAAACGATTCGGTGGGCTACATCCGCATCAACAGCAACTACGACGACTTAAATCTGGTTATCCGCCTTTTTGAACGGGCTTTGAAACAATTCGAAGGGAACGTTTCGGGAATTATTATTGATATGCGCTATAACAGCGGAGGCGCCCCGCTTGGGCTGGCGGGTTTTCTCACCGACCAGGAAATTTTGATGGGACAGTTGGAATATTTCAGCGAGAAAAGCGGCAAGTTCGAAGCGGAGGGAGCGCGGGAAAAGATATTCCCCAACGAAAACCAGTATCGCTTCAATAAAACCGTCTTGCTGGTGGGACCCGCCTGTTTCAGCGCATGCGAAATTGAGGCGTACGGTTTCAGCCAGACGCCCGGCATGATTGTCGTCGGACAATATCCCACCGCCGGCGTGGAAGCGGAAACCGCGCGCGGACAGTTCAACCTGCCCGAAGGCTTCAGCCTGACCGTGCCAACGGGACGCTTTACCCTCCCCGATGGCAGCGTCTTCCTCGAGGGTCAGGGCGTGCAGCCAACGCTAAAAGTCCCTGTGGATGAGAAGACTGCGCTCTCAACCGACGACGTGGTCCTACAGGCGGGGATTGACGCTGTCCTCCAGCCTCTTGGCGCAGGCATAACGCCAAGCGCCGCGCCCAAAGTCGCCTCTGCCACCGAAGCCGAAGCCGCGTTCAGCTCAGGAGCCGCCTTCCTCGAAGACCTTGCCCGCGAGAGTTACGAAGCCTCAACCTTTTCCAAACCTGGCGTTGTAACCTATACCGTTCCGTTGAGCGCTTCTGAGCCTGTGATTTGGGCTTACGTCTGGTGCGCGAAAGACGCGGATACCCTTGCCAAAAATTTCGAAAATATTCAACTCAAATTTACGCTGGACGAAAAGGAACTCTCCGCAAAAGACTTCGCCGTCTACGAACTCGAAAGCGGCGGACAAACCTGCCGCCTGGTATACACCTCCCTCAGCGACTGGGCTCCCGGCGAGCATCACATCGTCACGACCGCCAGGTTTACGTCCAATATCAACGACGGCGCGGCGGATTACGAGCCCGGCGACTACATTCTGGACTATAAAGTCTACATGAAGCCATAAAACAATCGCAGGTCTTCCAGCGGTTTGAGAACGCTTCGCGACCGCCGCAAAGCAGGATAAAACTCCCTTCATAAAATAAGGACGCCTCCTCGTCCTTATTTTATGGAAAGTAAGGCGCAAGTTTTTCCCTTGACTTTTCCGATTCGCAAGCGTAAAATCATATTAATCAGATTAATCGGATAACTACGATGATACTTCGAGACCGTTCCACTTCAGAGATTTCGGAATTTCTACGCTATTTGGCGTTACACCCTGAAGCCGAAAACAGCCTTCCTACGTTGAACGAATTAAGCCGCGAACTAGGAATCAGCGTGGCGGGATTGCGCGAACAGTTGGAAGTGGCGCGCGCTTTGGGACTTGTCGAAGTCCGACCCCGCACCGGCACAAGACGCCTGCCCTATTCCTTCAAGTCCGCCGTCAAACAAAGCCTGGGATACGCCCTAACCCTCAACCAAACGTATTTTCAAAAATATTCCGAACTTCGCACTCACTTGGAGAGCGCCTATTGGGACGAAGCGGTTGCGTTATTGACCGGCGAAGACAAGGACGAGTTGCAAAATATCATCAAAACCGCCTTTGAAAAATTGAGAGGCAACCCCATTCAAGTCCCTCACGAAGAACATCGCCGCCTGCATTTATTAATTTACAGCCGCCTTGACAATCCCTTCCTGATGGGGCTGCTGGAAGCCTATTGGGACGCTTATGAAGCGGTTGGTCTGAATATGTACGCCGGCGGAGTGGATTATCTCGAAACGGTATGGGGATATCACAAAACGATGGTGGAAAGCATTTGTAGCGGGAACTACGCGGCGGGGCGTAAAGCGCTTGTAACGCACATAGACTTGTTTGCGCCCAGCCCGTTTTAATACAAGGAGACACATGAATAAAGTCGTCAACGATTTCTCAATTACCGTCGGCACAGTCAACGGGTCAGGCAGCTCCACCGCCAACAACACCATTTTGAGAACCATCTTCAAAATGGGCGTGCCAGTCTCAGGCAAGAATCTCTTCCCCTCGAACATTCAAGGACTGCCGACGTGGTACACAATCCGCGTCAATAAAGACGGCTTTACAGCCCATCATGAGCGGCGCGACATTGTGGTCGCCATGAATCCCGCGTCTTTCTCGCGCGACTTGGAGTCGGTCGCGCCGGGCGGCGCCTTCTACTACGCCGACGACATCAAACTGCCGCTCAACCGCGACGATATAACGGCATACCCCATGCCGATTAAGTCAATTATCCGCGCCGACGCAAATATTCCCGCCAATTTCCGCGACTTGGTTGGAAATATGGTTTATGTGGGCGTGCTGGCGCAGATGCTGAGCCTCGATATGGAAATCATCCATTCCGCTCTGCAATTTCATTTCAAAGGAAAGCAAAAGCCGATTGACATGAATTTCAACGCGGTTAAGGCTGGCGCAGAGTGGGCGAAAAACAACCTGGAAAAGAAAGACCCGTTTTACGTCGAACGGATGAGTAAAACGCAAGGTCTGATTATGGCGGACGGGAACACCGCCGCCGCTTTGGGTTCCATTTTTGGAGGCGTGCAATTTGCGGCTTGGTATCCAATTACGCCCGCCACATCGCTTGCCGAGGCGCTCAACGAATACCTGCCGCAGCTGCGTAAACGCGAAGACGGAAAAAACACCTACGCCGTCGTTCAAACCGAAGACGAGCTTGCCGCGCTGGGCATGGCGGTCGGGGCTGGCTGGGCTGGCTTGCGCTCGATGACCTCGACTTCCGGCCCCGGGCTTTCTTTGATGACGGAATTTGCCGGGCTGGCGTATTACGCCGAAACGCCCGTTGTCATTTGGGACATTCAGCGGATTGGTCCAAGCACAGGCTTGCCTACACGAACGTCGCAAGGCGATTTGACCTTTACCTACTTCATTGGACACGGCGATTCTCAATCCATCATCCTCCTGCCCGGCGATGTGTACGAGTGCTTCGAATTCGGCTGGAAATCTTTCGACATCGCGGAACGAATTCAAACCCCCGTCTTTGTGCTGAGCGACCTTGATATTGGAATGAATCAATGGATGAGCGCTCCTTTCCAATATCCCGATACGCCCATGGACCGCGGCAAGGTTCTCTTTGAAAAAGACCTCGAAGACCTCAAGGGCAATTGGGGACGCTACCTTGACAAGGACGGCGACGGCATCGCTTACCGCACGCTTCCGGGCAACCGCCACCCTCTCAGCGCCTACCTGACGCGAGGCACCGGTCACGACCAGTACGCCAAATACAGCGAAGAGCCGAAGATGTACGCGGAAAACATGAACCGACTCAAGAAGAAGCAGGAAACCGCAAAACGTTATGTTCCCGCCCCTATTCTCCATAAGCGAAAAGGCGCAGCGGCGGGCATTATCTCCTACGGCTCAACCGAAGCGGCGGTTTTCGAAGCCCAACATCTGCTGGAAAAGCAGCGCGGCGTAAAGACCGATTTTCTGCGGATTCGCGCCCTGCCTTTCACGCAGGAAGTGGAAACCTTCCTCAAGAGCTACGACCAAATCTTCGTTGTGGAAATGAACCGCGACGGACAAATGGACCAAATTCTTAAGATTGAATATCCGCAATACGCTACAAAGTTAAAGTCGGTCGCCTTTGTAGACGGTCTGCCCGCTTCGGCAAAATGGATACTGGAAGGCATCCTGGACAAGTATGAAGACGGCGGGAAGAAAGCGGCAATCCATAAGCGAAAGCCGACAGATGGAAAGAAATCCGCTCCCGCAAAAAAGAAGGCGCCGGCAAAGAAAGCCGTAAAGAGCAAAACCCCCGCGAAAACAAAGAAATAAAGCGGCATAAAAGGAGTAACGCAAAATGACTGAAACGCTTCCTATGGCTGGCGCGGCTGCAAGCGTAAACCTCGCCGGTCTTTCCAAAAACGACTACCGCGGCGCGCCTACCACCCTTTGCCAGGGCTGCGGACACAACTCTATCTCGAATCAGATTGTGGGCGCGCTCTATGAAATGAACATTGTCCCCGAGACCGTCGTCAAATTCAGCGGCATCGGGTGTTCGTCAAAATCCCCCACCTATTTTCTGAATCGTTCCTTCGGCTTCAACAGCCTGCACGGACGCATGCCCGCCATCGCCACAGGCGCTTTATTCGGCGACCATCGTCTTAAAGGCATCGGCGTCTCAGGCGACGGCGATTCCGCCAGCATCGGCATGGGACAATTCAAGCACGTCATGCGCCGTAACGTAAACATGCTCTACATCGTCGAGAACAACGGCGTGTACGGCTTGACCAAGGGGCAGTTCTCCGCCACCGCCGAAAAGGGGCTGCAACTTAAAAAGCAGGGCAGAAATCTTTACATGCCTGTCGACATCTGTATGGAAGCCTTCGTCTCCAACGCGACGTTCATCGCCCGCTCTTTTGCAGGCAACGCCAAACAAGTGAAGGAATTGCTTAAGGCGGCACTTTCTCATAAGGGAATCGCCGTGCTGGACATCATCAGCCCATGCGTAACCTTCAATAACCAGGAAAACGCCTTTCATTCCTACTCTTGGGGCAAAGACCACGAAGAGCCGCTGCATGAAATTTCGTACATCGCGCCGCGCAACGAAATCATCCTGGAGCGCGAAATGGAGGAGGGAGAAATCCGCGAAGTCGCCATGCACGACGGTTCGGTGGTGATATTGAAAAACATCGAGAAAAACTACGACCCCACCAACCGCTTCGAAGCGCTGCGCGTCATGGAAGAAGCCCAGCAAAACGGCTGGCTAATCACAGGTCTGCTTTATGTGGACACCCAAAAGCCGACTTTGACCGAAATGCATAACCTGGTGGACACTCCCCTCAACCGCCTCACCGAAGCCGACCTGCGCCCCGACCGTTCGATGATAGATAAAGTTAACGCTTTGATGTTTTAAAAAGATGAACGTATCTGAGGCGATTCGCTCAAAACGCGCCGTGAGAAAATTCCAAGATAAACCGCTTCCCGACGAGGCGGTTTTAGCCATTTTAAACGCCGGACGGCGATCGCCGTCTTCAAAAAATAATCAGGCATGGCGTTTCATCGCAATTCGGGACAAAGACACGCTGAAGGCTTTGTCCCGCTGCGGCGAATGGGCTGGACATATCGCCGGCGCGGCTTTGTGCGTCGCAATTCTCACGCCGCACCCGGCGGAAAAATTTCAAATCATGTTCGACGCGGGACAAACGGCGGCGTTTATGCAGTTAGCGGCTTGGGAGTTGGGAATCGGCTCCTGCCCCGCTTCCATTTACGACTTCGAA
>JAIWOB010000043.1 GCA_020217065.1 Chloroflexota bacterium
AAAGCGCGCGACATCCTGGGCTTTCCCGCCGAATGGCATTTGCGGATTGCGCTCTCATTTGGGTATGCGCTGGACGAACAAAAAGCGTTTGCGCCTCCCCAAAAAGGAGGACGGTTGCCGCTGGAAGAGGTGACGCATTGGGAGAAATGGCGGAGCGCCTGAGGAAGGAAGTCGTTTTCGAATACATCCGCGCCGCCGGCCCGGGCGGGCAAAACGTCAACAAAGTTTCCACCGCCGTTCAACTTCGTTTTGACGTATTGAACTCCCCTTCCCTGGCGGAAGACGTCAAAGCGCGGCTGGTCAAACTGGCGGGCAAACGCATGACGGAGACGGGGGCGCTGGTCATCGAGGCTGGCAGATTCCGCACGCAGGAGAAAAACCGCGAGGATGCGCTTTCCCGTCTGAACGAATTGGTAAGGAAAGCCAGCGAGAAGCCGAAGATACGCCGCAAGACAAAACCGACAAAGGCTTCTCAAGAAAAACGGCTGAAGGAAAAAAAGAAGCGCAGCGAGGTAAAAAAGAAGCGCGGAAGTTTGTCGGATAACTTTGAGTGAAGATATAATCGGGGGGCTATGAAAAAACACCACACACTCGCAGGGTTGTTCGCAGGTCTCGCCGCCGCCTCAATTTGGGGCGGGATGTACGTCGTCAGCAAGGTTGTGATGGAGGTCATTCCGCCGTTCACGCTGTTGACAATCCGTTTGGCGATGGGCGCGGCAGCGCTGGGACTCGTCGTTTATTTCCGCAGGCACAAACCCGAAGTTACAAAAGATTTCATTTGGAAAAGCGCGCTGGTCGGCTTCGTAGGATACGGCGTTTCGCTTGGATTCCAGTTCGTCGGCACAGACCTTTCGACGGCGTCCAACGGTTCTTTGGTGACTTCCGCCACGCCCGCCTTTGTTTTGCTCTTCGCGCCCTTCCTGCTTGGCGAACGCGCCACGCTGCGCGGCGTCATTGCGCTGGTCGTGTCCACGCTGGGCGTGGCGGCGGTCGTTGACCCGCGCAACGCGGAGCTCTCCCCCACTTTATTTTGGGGCAACATGAGCCTGCTGGCGGCGGCGCTGACCTGGGCGCTGTACTCGACGCTGGTACGCAAAGTCTCGAAGTCCGGCGACCTGCTCATTTCAAGCGCGGTCATGCTGTTGGGCGGAGTCCCATCGAGCCTGCTGTTTGCGGCTTGGGAAACGCAGACTCAGGGGATTGGAGAAATCACATGGGGAATTGTCGGCGGAATTTTGTTTCTGGGAATCGTCTCCACTGCGCTGGCGATGTTTCTTTGGAATTACGCCTTCGCGGAACTGCCAGCCGCCGCCGCTTCGCTGACTTTCTTTGCCCAGCCTGTGGTTGGGACCCTGCTTGGGTGGTTTTTCCTCTCCGAAAAAATCACCCCGCTCTTTTTAACGGGCGGGGTATTGATTGGCGCCGGGATTTTAATTGCGGTAAGCGAAAAATAGTCTGTTTTCTTCAGCTCTTCTTTTGGATGTTCGCCTCGGCAAGTTTTCGCGCCAAATGAACGGTGGCGTCGCTGCCAACGGTATGCAGAAGCGCCATATTGGGCGGCACCTGCGCGCCAACGGGGTAGCCGCACACCAAAACCACCTGTTGCCCGGTTTCAATGCCCGATAACAGGAGCGCCGCGTCCACGTCTGAAATCATGTCGTCCAGGGAGTTGGCGTACTTGGTCAGACGCGGCAAAACGCCCCATAAAAACGCAAGTTGATTGAGCGTGTTCTCCTGCGGCGTAAAAGCGAGGATGCGCTTCGCGGGGCGCGCCTTGGACATCAGCCAGGCGGAACGTCCCTGCATGGTAAAAACGGCAACGGCGCGGACTTCGGGGTCTCTTGCAAGGACGTTGGCGGCGCGAGCCATTGAAGCGGCGTCGCTCTCGCCCAAACCTTCCCGCGCATCCTGACGGCTGCCCCATTCCACAAAATGCTTTTCGGCTTCCTTGACGATGCGCGACATCATGGCAACCGCCTCGCTGGGATATTCGCCCGCTGCGGTTTCGGCGGAGAGCATGACGGCGTCCGTTCCGTCGAAGATTGCGTTGGCGACGTCTGAGGCTTCGGCGCGGGTCGGCAGCGGATTTTGAATCATGGATTCGAGCATCTGCGTGGCGGTGATGACCAGTTTAGCGCGGGCGTTTGCGGCATGAATGATGCGCTTCTGTAAAGACGGCACGCTTTCAGGCGGCAACTCTACGCCCAGGTCGCCTCGCGCCACCATCACGCCGTCCACCACGTCAAGAATAGCGTCGAGTTCATCGAGGGCTTCCGGCTTTTCAAGTTTGGCAATCAGCAGAGGGGCGAATCCGTCTCCGGCAAATTCCCGAATTGCGGCGCGCACGGTTTTTACGTCCGCAGCGCTGCGGACAAAGGAAATGGCGACCGCATCCACGCCTTGCGAGATTCCAAAAGCAAGGTCAGCCCTGTCTTTTTCCGTAAAACCCGCTATACGGAGTTTGACGCCTGGAAGGTTGATTCCTTTGTGAGAAGACAGCAGCCCGCCGACTAAAACTTTCGCCTGAACCAGCCTCCCCTTTGAGGTCAGCGCTTCGAGGGCAAGGCGTCCGTCGTCAAGAAGCAGACGGTCACCGGGCTGGACAGAATCGAAAAGTTCTCGAAAATCTACAGGGATGATTTGACAATCTGTGCGGGGTTTTTCGTCTTCAGCGGCGTACAAGCAGACCTGCTCGCCCACCGAAAGTTGAATCGGGCTGAGAAGTTTGCCCACGCGAATTTTTGGTCCCTGCAAATCTTGAAGTACGCCGACGGGCGTATTGAGTCTCCTGGAAACGGCGCGGATGGTTTGAATCCGCGCCGCGTGTTGGGCGTGTGTGCCGTGCGAAAAGTTGAGGCGGGCAACGTTCATCCCCGCTTTGACAAGTGCCTCCAGCGCGGCTTCCGACTCGGAAGCGGGTCCGATGGTGGCGACAATTTTTGCTCTTCTCATTCTAAATCCACTGCAATTCCTTCGCCTTTTTTCTCAAATCCGCGCGAAAATCGGGATGGGCGATATTGATGAGGGCTTCCACCCGCTTGCGGATGCACTTGCCGTACAAGTCTGCGACGCCGTATTCGGTGACGACGTAGTGCATGTGGTTTCGGCTGGTGACGACGCCCGCTCCCTGCTTGAGAGTCGGCACAATCTTGCTGACCATCGTGCCGTCTTTCATGATATTTGTGCTGGGCATGGCGATTATCGGCACGCCGCCCTTCGAGCGCGACGCTCCATAGATAAAGTCGAGTTGCCCGCCAACTCCGCTGAAAAATTTGTGACCGATGCTGTCGGCGCAGCCCTGACCCGTGAGGTCCACTTCGATGGCGGAGTTGATTGCCACCTGGCGTTCGTTCTGGGCGATGACAAAGGGGTCGTTAACGTATTCCTGACGGTGAAACTCGCACAAGGGATTATCATGCACCCAATGATAGAGTTTTTGCGTTCCGAGAATAAAACCGGCGACGATTTTTCCGTTGTGAATGGTTTTGCGGGAATTGTTGATAACGCCTTTTTCAACCAGCCGCACCACGCCGTCGGAGAACATCTCGCTATGAATGCCAAGGTCCTTTTTTGAATCGAGATAATTCAAAACCGCGTCTGGAATGGCGCCGATTCCCATTTGCATCGTCGCGCCGTCGGGAATGAGTTCGGCGATGTAACCGCCAATTTTCTGGCTGATTTCGTCGCCTTCGCCGCCCTGCGGCAGTTCGACAACGGGGTAGTCCACCGGCACAAGATGGTTAATGCGGCTGACGTGAATGAAAGCGTCTCCCAGGGTGCGCGGCATTTGCTCGTTGACTTCAGCGATGATAACCTTGGCGGACTCGGCCGGGGATTTGCTCAGCCCGACCTCGACTCCCAAAGAACAAAAACCATGGTCGTCGGGCGGCGAGACGTGAATCATGGCGACATCCACCGGCAGAATTCCGTTTTTGAAGAGCAGGGTAAATTCCGAAAGCAGGACGGGCGTGAAATCAGCCCGCGCCTCTTGCACCGCCTTGCGGACATTTGCGCTGATAAAGAGGGTGTTCACCCGCAAATGTCCTTCCATTTCAGGCTTGACATAATCGCTGGGGGCGATGGAAAGCGCCTGACAGATTTCCACATTCGTCACTTCGGGGGCGTAATCCACGAGCGCCGCCAATAACTTTTGCGGCACTGAGACGTTGCCGGTCATAAAGACGCGGTGATTCGACTTAATTGCGCGCACCGCCTCTTCCGCGCTGCACAAGCGGGATTGATAAACGCTTTTCCAGTCCATAAACTATTTTTCCTTTCCAGCCGTCTGACGCCAGAGGTGACGCATCTCTCCTGCGTGGGTATTCACGCCGGTGGCAATGGCGGGATTTTCCGCAATCGCCCGCTCGGCGCCTTTGTCGGCAATTTCCAGAATATAGTCCATCGCTACGTTGACAAAGGCGTGCGTGGCGGTGCGCGCCACCGCGCCCGTGATATTCGGCACGCAATAATGCAAAATATTCTCCTCGATATAAACGGGGTGTTCGTGGGTGGTCGGGCGCGAGGTTTCAATGCAGCCGCCCTCGTCAATGCTGACATCCATAATGACGGAACGCGGCTTCATGGAGCGCACCATTTCGCGCGTCACCAAAATTGGAGCGCGCTGACCAGGGACCAGCACCGCGCCGACCAGCACATCGGCGTACAAGATGGACGTTTCGATATTCCGTTTTGTGGCGACCTTTGTCACTACGCCGGGCAAACGCTCCCAAATACGCTGCAAGGCGGTAAGGCTGCTGTCCAACACCGTGACATGAGCGCCCATCGCCATGAACATTTGGGCGGCGGAAGTTCCCACAACGCCGGCGCCCAGAATGACAACCTCGGCGGGCGGAACGCCCGCCACGCCGCCCAGCAAAATCCCCCTGCCGCCCCAGTTATTTTGCAGCAGGCGCGCCGCTATCTGCGCCGCCATCGTTCCGCCCATCTGGCTGAACGTGCGTAAAATGGGCAAACAACCGTCAGGCGTTTGAATTTGTTCATAGGCGATAGCGGTAATCTTTTTTTCAAGAAGCGCATCTATGCGGTCCTGGCGGGTGGAAGCCAGATGAAGGAAACCCGCCAAAGTTGAGCCAGGACGCATCCAATTCACTTCCTGCTGCGTAGGGCGGGAAACCTTCAAGATTAAGTCCGCGCGCCCAAAGGACTCTTCTGGGGAAAAGACCAGTTTTGCGCCGACGCTTTCGTAATCCCTGTCGCTGAAACCAGTTAACGCTCCCGCGTCATGCTCGACAAACACCCGATGCCCGCGCTGGATGAGGATTTCCACGCCGGCGGGCGAAAGTCCCACGCGATATTCGAAGGGTCTGCTCTCTTTTGGTATTCCAATATTCATCTGTGCCTCCACACAAGAGACCCTAAAGGTTTTTGGCTCTTTAGGGTCCGGTCAAAATTACGCCATGTTGAGAACTTCGCGGATGGACGGAAGCGCCCAATCAATGGTCGCTTTGTCAATCACCAGAGGCGGAGCGAAACGAATGACATTCTCGTGAGTCTCTTTGGCGAGAATGCCTTTCGTTTTTAACGCCTCGCAAAAGCGGCGCGCGCCTTTGGCTTGCGGCTTGAGTTCCACGCCAATCAATAAACCGCGCCCGCGAACTTCCTTGACGTGCGGGCTGGGAATCTCGCTTAATTGTTCGATAAAATACGTTCCCAATTCGCGCGCGCGCTCGGCGAGATTTTCTTCGCGGATAACCTTGAGCGCCGCGCGGGCGACAGCCGCCGCCAGCGGATTCCCGCCGAAGGTCGAGCCGTGTTCGCCAGGCTGGAACAATCCCAAGATGGAACGGTCCGCCAGAACGGCGGAAATGGGATAGAAGCCGCCCGAAAGCGCCTTTCCGACCACGGTCACGTCGGCGCGGACTTCGTCGTGGTGCGCGGCGAACAGTTTGCCCGTCCGCCCCAGCCCGGTCTGGATTTCGTCGGCGATAAAAAGGACATTGTTCTTCCTGCAAATTTCAGCCGCTTTCTTCAAATAGCCGGCGGGCGGTATGATTACCCCCGCCTCGCCTTGAATCGGCTCCAGCATCACCGCGGCAGTGTTGGGGGTGATTGCCTTTTCCAGCGCGGCGGCGTCTCCATAAGGAACAACGACAAAGCCTGGTGTGAAAGGACCAAAGTCTTCGCGGTAAGACGGCTCAGTGGAGAAGGAGACAATGGCGACGGTGCGCCCGTGGAAATTGTTCGCGGCGACGATAATTTCCGCTTGATGACGCGGAACTTTCTTCACGCAATACGCCCACTTGCGCGCCAGTTTGACGGCGGTTTCAACAGCCTCCGCGCCTGAATTCATCGGCAGCGACATCTCATAGCCAGTCATCTCGGAAAGTTCTTTGTATAGCAGGGGCAATTGGTCGTTGCGGAAGGCGCGGGAGGTCAGCGTGACTTTCTTCGCCTGTTCTAATAGCGCTTTCAAAATTTCAGGATGCACATGTCCCTGATTGACGGCGGAATAGGCGGAAAGACAGTCAAGGTATTTTTTGCCCTCCACGTCTTGAACCCACACCCCTTCGGCTTTCTCAATCACCACATCCAACGGGTGATAGTTATGGGCGCCGTATCGCTCTTCGATTTGGATAAAATCCTGGGTATTCATAGTTCGCCTTATCGTTGTCGTTGCAAACGGCAAGATGGCGGGAAGCGAACAATCTTTCAGAAAACGCTCCGCCGCCTTTATCGCCACGCCGCCCATTCCATCATTGGCAGCCCGCAACGACTCATGATTCTTTACGCAGCGCCTAACAAACGAGCCAGGATTGCTTTTTGGGCGTGCAGGCGGTTGTGCGCCTGCTGGAAGATGACCGAATGCGGACCGTCAGCCACCTCGTCGGTTAATTCGTGATTGCGGTGCGCGGGAAGACAGTGCATCACAATCACGTCCTTGTCGGCTTCGCTCACCAATTTTGCGTTCACTTGATAGGGCGGGAAGACCTGTTCGCGCTTGGCGGCTTCCTCTTCCTGTCCCATCGAAGTCCAGGTATCCGTGTAAATAACGTGCGCGCCCTTTACCGCCTCGTGCGGGTCGCGCAAGAAAGTAAGCCGGCTGCCGGTCTTGGCGGCAATCTCTTCCGCGATTTGAACCGCCTTGGGGTTGGGGTCGTAGCCTTCGGGAGTGGCGGCGGTAAAGTTCCAACCCAACTGCGCCGAGACGTGCATTAACGAAGTGGTGACGTTGTTGCCGTCGCCCACATAACTGACATTCAGCCCCTTTGATTTCTTGCCGAATTTCTCGATGACAGTCAGGGCGTCCGCCATCGCCTGACAGGGGTGGTTGTAATCGCTTAAACCGTTGATGACGGGGATTTCAGACCATTGAGCCAGTTGTAAAACGTGTTCGTGGTCAAAAACGCGCGCCATGAGAATTTGGACATAGCCGGACAAAACGCGCGCCACATCCGCAATGGATTCGCGCTTGCCCAAGCCGATTTCATTCGGCGAAAGATAGAGGGCGTCGCCGCCGCAATGCCGCATTGCCATGTCAAACGAAACGCGGGTACGCAGGCTCGGTTTCTGGAATATCATTCCCAAAACCTTGCCTTTGAAAATCTTTTTGTTCCCCTTCTTGAAATATTCCTTTTTGAGTTTGACAGCCAGGTCGAGCAAATCCTGGATTTCCTCCGACGAGTAATCGGAAATGGCGAGAAAGTCCTTCATGGTTACTCCTTAAAAATATTACTTCGGACGTCTGCCTCACTAACGCCGTTCGGAGAGTCGCTAGAGTCCCTGAAGTTGAGTTGCCGTAAAGTATATCTTTATTGTGCGATTTTGGAAGGTTTAAAGCCTCACAATTTGCGCGTGACTTTTTGCCAGAGTTTATACGAAGCGGCAGGTTTTAACGTTTACGATGGGTTCCGCACTTTCTTCCAGTAGCGCATCATTCCATCCGCTCCCATGCCAAGAGGGTTCGCCAGCGCGTAGGCGCGGACGGTCTCTGCGTCGAGATTCAGCAGGCGGCTTTGCTCCTCCATCCAGGTCTCGTACTTCGCGCGCAGTTCTTCGATGGACGGGTCGGCAGGCATGATTTGCTCAAGCCAATTTTCGGTCTCTTCGAGAATCTTTTGCAGAAAGCTCAAGTGCCAGTCGGCGTCGTCGAAAACGCCGTAATGGGTCGGCGCAATGCGCTTGAAGCCAAGCGCGCGCAGGCGGGCGAGAGTCTCAATCCACTTGGGGAGGTGTAATTCCGGCGGGACCAGGGGGGCGCGCATGTATTGATAGCCGGGGATTCGCACGCCGCCTACGTCGCCGGTAAAACAGACATCCTCGAAGAGATAGCAGCAGTGATGTTCCGCATGACCCGGCGTATGGAGCGAAAGGAAGCGCAGATTGCCAATCATTATTTCCCCCTCGTCCTGCGTGACTGTGAGGCGATTCTCAGCGACGGGCAGGAAGTCGCCCCAGAGGGTTTGCATCTGGTCGCCATAAATGCGCGTGGCGCTGGCGATTAACTTCTCGGGGTTGAGCATGTGCGGAGCGCCGTTGGGGTGAACGAAAACTTGCGCTCCCTGCCGCGAAAGAAAGCCCGCCGCGCCAGCGTGGTCAAGGTGGATGTGCGTGAGCAGGACATGCGTCACATCGCGGAAAGTAAACCCTTCTTTTGCCAGACCAGCCTCCAGCGCGGGAAGCGTCGAACCGGGTCCGCACTCGATGAGCAGCGCGCCGTCCGCGTGAGGAATGAGATAAGAGGCAATCGTGTTTTTCCTTCCCTGAAATTCAAGGTCTATAGCGACAATACGGGATTTTTCCATGAATGAATCTCCTGTTGAGTAAAATCGGCGGCAAGAGACGAAAGCGCCTGCCGCAAGTCGTCGCCGCACGAAACCACGCATAATGGCAGACGGCGCTCGCGCAAAGAACGCGTCAGACGTTCAGCGCCGGAAGGACCGCCAAAGGTTTGGCTGTCGAGCAAAACGACCACCGGGCGAAGATAACGCCGCAGCAAATCGTCCACCGCTTGCAGCAATTCCGGGCGGGCGGCAGGGGTAATCAAGATAACCGCAGAGCCTTGCGGCAGTTGAGAGGCCTGCGCCGAAACCAGCGCGGCAATCGAAAGCCCGCCATTGGCTTCGACAAAGGCAAGAGTTTCGAGAATCCTCGCCTCTTGACGTTCGCCGCGCTCCGCATGATGAACGGTAAACGTTTGCCCCGCGCTGGCGTATCCGACGGCGCGCCGTTTCGAGATGAAATAATGCGCCAACGAAGCGGCAACGCTGACAGCGTATTCCAACGTGGAAGACGGCAGGCGAAATTCGGGTCGTTTGCCAAACATATTAAATTCCGACAGACGCGGCTGAGGCGGGTCTTCCTTTTTATAGTGAACTTCTTTTTGAGAGTCCAGAAGCAGCCAGACTTGCGCTTGGGGGTCTTGTTCGAATTCCTTAACCATTAACTGCCCGCGCCGAACGCTGGTCGCCCAATGGATGCGTTTCATCGCGTCGCCGGGGGCGTATTCGCGGATTCCAGCGGCGTGAGGCGTAATATCCGGCGATTTACGGCGGATGACTTGACCACCGGGCAAAAGTCCGGGCGGGAGAAAGAAGGATTCGATTTCGAATAGCATGGGGAGCACAATAAGGGTTTGCGCGGGCGGGAATTCCCTGCTCCAGCGAAACAAGCCAAAGGGGTCGCCGGTCGAAAGGCGGGTCGGTCCAAGCGCAAACGCGCCGCGCCGCGTGAGCCAGGTGCGGGAGCGATAAGAGCGGGTTTGACGCCCGCGCACAAAGGTCAGCAGACGCGAACCGGCGGCAAAAGGAAGGCGGGAACGGTTGAAGACCTCAATCCAAGGGGCAAGAACGCGGCTGTCGTTGAACACCTCAAAATATTCTTCGAAGTAATCCCCCACGTTCGCGCGGGTAACGCGGGCGTTCCGATTCAAACGCAAGCCCCGCGCCGCCAAAAAAGTCCAAACCAGGCTGCCAAGCGGTAACAGCGCGGCAAGGTAGAGAAGGCGGAAGTAAATGTCGGCGCCAGTGGTCAGGACGCCGAC
>JAIWOB010000141.1 GCA_020217065.1 Chloroflexota bacterium
GTCTTCCCATGGTCGATGTGTCCCATCGTCCCTACGTTCAGATGCGGTTTGCTGCGGTCAAATTTTGCCTTCGCCATAATCTTTAACTCCTTGGTGTTGATTAGAGAGAAATGTCTTTCAGCGCCTGAGCCCTCAACGAGATTCGAACCCGTGACCTCACCCTTACCAAGGGTGTGCTCTGCCGACTGAGCTATGAGGGCTTAACGTGCTGACCGGAGAATTCCCCGGTAGTGGGCAGTGAAGGATTCGAACCTCCGAAGTCTTCTGACAACTGATTTACAGTCAGTCCCCTTTGGCCACTTGGGTAACTGCCCATGATAAATTGTTTCGCTGACCTCCAGCCGATTCCGCTTTTCAATCAGCATCCAGAGCCGACGACGAGAATCGAACTCGTAACCGCCCGCTTACAAGGCGGGTGCTCTGCCGATTGAGCTACGTCGGCAAGAGATTAAGCAGGGGGATTATACCAAAACAGCGTACAGCGTCAAGAGTCCGAGGCAAAAAACGAGTCTGGGGCTTGACAAGAAGAAATTTCCGCATATAATTAGAACAAAAGTTCTAATGGAAAATCTCAGACGCTCCCCCTTAGTTAATTTAGACGCGCTGGCAATCGTCGCCCAAGAAAGCGCCGCGCAAGCCGCTCCGCGCGTTTTTGCGCCTCAACGACCCGGTTTAAAAGCCATCCTCACCGAGCGCTTGCTCTTGCCGCAGGGGGCGTTGTTTCTTGGTTTAGCGGAAGACGGTTTGCCCGTGCTTTTAAATTTGGAAGACCCTGTTCCGGGACCTCTTCTTATCCTGGCGGACCCTGCAAGCGGCAAGACTAGTTTTTTACAAATGATTGCCCGCGCCCTAGAAGCCACTCATGACCCATCCCTTGTCCAGGCGGGAGTTATCACGCCCCGCCCTGAAGAGTGGAATCATTTTGAAGGCAGCGCCAGCGTGGTTGGGGTGTATTCGGTCAAAGACCAGGCTGCGCGGGAATTGCTTCAATCTTTAACGGACTGGGCGCGCAACAACAGGGACAGCAGGCAAACGCTCCTTCTTTTCATTGACGATTTGGAAAAGGCTGTCTGCCTGGGAGAAGAAGCGGGGCAATTTCTCCGCTGGCTTCTCCTGCGCGGACCCAGCCGCCGCGTCTGGTGTATTGCCACCCTCGACGCAAACCGCGCGTCCGGCATGGAAGCGTGGCTTGAATTCTTTCGCACGCGCCTGTTCGGCAAAATCGAAGATAGGCAGGCGGCTCTTTTTGCGAGCGGGGGAAGCGGCAAGGCGTTTGAACGCCTCGCCGTTTCACAGTTTACAATGCGGGAAGGCGACGGCTGGCTCGATTTTTGGGCGCCTTCCATTTGATAAGGAGGCGTCATGCATACAGGAATGTTATGGTTTGACAACGACCCCCGCGCCGCTTTAAGCGAAAAAATTCAAAAAGCGGCGGAGTATTACCGCAAGAAATTCGGACGTATCCCAGACATTTGTTTTGTGCATCCGAGCATGTTGCGTGAAGGGGAGAAGCGAGTCGAGTTGGAAAAGATGACTATCCGGCCTTACCGTTCCATCATGCCGGGGCATCTTTGGATTGGCGTCGAAGACCAGCGGTAAAAACGGAAGGCGGCGTTGATGGATAGCCATGCGCCGCATCCGCACGGGTCTTTACGAACCCCCGCAGATACTGGCTGCGGGGGTATTTTTTAATTCGTCGCCGCCACAAACGCGATTGCCTGACTTTCGGTGTGGCTCAAACTGATAGACCAGACTGAAAGCCCTAATTCGGCGGCAAGACGCTGAGCTTCGCCGCGTAAAAGCAAATGGGGGGCGCGGTTTTCGTCGCCGACAACTTCGATGTCGCGCCAGCCAACTTTGCCGATGCCGCAGCCCAAAGCCTTCGACGCGGCTTCTTTTGCCGCAAAGCGCGCCGCCAGAGAAGCAACCCTGCCATTGCAATCGCGCAGTTCGGCTTCCGTAAAAATCCGCGAGAGAAAACGCCCGCCATGACGCTCGATTGCGTCGCGGATGCGGGCAACTTCCACCAAGTCAACGCCGGTTCGCAGGTTCATACGCCAGCCGCCAGTTTTACGGTCCCGCCGTTGAGATGACCAATCGTTCGGGGTCAATATACTTGCGGGCGGTTTCCAAGATATCGGCGCGAGTCACTTCGCGCACAATCGCTTCGTAACGCTGGTAGTAATCCAATCCCAGGTCAAAACGCTCGATATTGAGCAGCGCGCCGGCGACGCCGCTGTTCGATTCAAGAGAAAGGGGGAGGCGTCCGATATAATTTGTCTGGTTTTCCGCCAATTCTTCCGCAGTCACGCCATTTTTGACGAAGCGGCGCAATTCCTTTTGAATGAGTTCAATCGCCCTTTCGAGGTTCGCCGGGTTGACGCCTGCGCTTACTTCCCAACTGCCAGGTCCCGCGCCGGAATTCAAACTGGAAGAAGCGTAATACGCCAGCCCGGACTTTTCGCGCACCGCGTCGCCAATGCGCCCCATCATGCCGAATTGACCGAGGATGGAATTTCCCAGGGAAGCGGCAAAATATTCGGGGTCTTTTCGGCTGGGTCCCAGCGTCCCCATCACCAAGTCGGATTGGAATTTATCAGGCATGGAATGATGATGCCTGACAGTTTTCCGAATGGGCTTGGGGCTTGGCGCCGCCGCCGGCGGCGGGACCTGTCCCGGAACGCGCCAGCCGCCGATGACTTTCTCCAACATCTCAGCCGCCTTCTGCGGTTCAACCGCGCCCACAACCGCAACAACCATGCCTTTTGGTCCAAAATAGCGGCTGTGAAACTCGAACATGTCTTTGCGCGTAATGGAGCGCACCGTCTCAATATACCCGTCTGTGGGGCGGCTGTAAGGATGTCCCTCAAATAAAATACGGTCAAACGCCAAAGCCGCCATGTCGGAGGTATTCTGTTCGCGGAGCGAAAGCGACGTCAGCATGTGCGTCCGCAACGTTTCCATCTCCTTTTTAGGAAAGGTCGGGGTTCGCAGGGCATCGGAAAGCAAGGTCAATAAAAGGGGAAAATCTTCGACGAGGGAACGCCCGCCGAAATTCACGTTGTGGACGTTGGAATCAAACCCCAGGCTGGCGCCGACGGATTCAAGCTCATTGTAGATGGAGTCGAAACTGCGGGTTCGCGTCCCGCGCATGAGGCAGGAAGAAACAAAATCCGCCAGCCCTAGTTTGTCGTCGCTTTCAAAGATGGAGCCGGCGGGCAAATAACCGCTCACGCTCACCGAAGGGCTGTTAAAGTTCGCGCGCGCCAGCAGGACAACGCCGTTTGACAGCGCAGCGCGGAAAATATCTTCGGGACCAGGCAGGGAATGCAGGCGTTGACGCTTCGCCATATTACGCCTCCCTCCCTTTTGGCTGATAAACGCCAATGACGCGGCTCGACGGCTGGAAGTATTGCCGCGCCACGCGCTGGACATCCTGCGGCGTGACTTTGGCAAGGTTATCGAGGTAGGTCGTATACCATGCGCAGGACGCGAACATTTCAGCGTATCCCATCCAAAACGCCTGACTGGTAATATTTTCGTTGCCGTAAACAAAAACCGCCCGCGCCTGTTTGACGGCGCGCTTGAGCTCGTCTTCGGGCGGAGGAGCGTCCTGCAATTTTTTTATTTCGGCATCCATCGCCGCCACGACTTCTTCGACAGCGCGCCTGGGATGCTTGATAAGCGTGATGCGATATAAGTACGGGTCAATCGTCGGTTCCGCCCAACCGGAGACTTCAATGGCGTAATTCTTGTCCACTAAAGCGCGGTATAAGCGGGAGGTTTTGATGGAAAGCCCGCTGGTTCCGCCAAGAATGCTGTCAAATATCTGCAGCGGAAAAAAATCCGGGTGGGTGGCGCTGGGATACCGGTATGCCGCCTGAATAAAGACGGTCTCGCCGCCGCCTTCTATAGTAAAGCGCGCTTCGCCTTTTTGCTCCGGCTCAGGGCGCGTCAGTCGCGGCGGTGTGGGACCTTTGGGAATCGGCCCGAACAACTCGCGGATACGGTTCAACATCGGCTTGGAATCAAAGTCGCCAGCCACGCTCAACACCGCGTTGTTCGGGACGTAGTAGCGGCGATAGTGTTCGTATAAGTCGTCGCGGGTGATGGCAAGCAAATCCGCTTTATCGCCGATGACCTCGTGGCGGTAAGGGTGTACGCGGAACGCGGTTTGCTGGACGGCTTCGGTCAGTTGAAAGAGCGGTTCGTTTTCGCTCCCCTCGCGCTCCGAGATGATGACCGTCCGCTCGGAGGCGACATCCCTGGCGTCGAAAGCGCTGTTCTTCATGCGGTCGGCTTCCAGCTGCAGGGCAAGGTCGAACTTGTCGGCAGGCATGGTCTCGTAATAGTGGGTGGCGTCGCGGGAGGTGGCGGCGTTCCAGCGCCCGCCGTCGCGCGAGATGGCTTTATCCAAAACTTTTGCGGGGAATTTCTTCGTTCCTTTGAAGAGCATGTGTTCCGTCCAGTGGGAAATGCCCGTCTTGCCTGTCGGCTCGTCCCGCGAACCGACGCGGTACCACAGCCATGACGAAATAATCGGAGCGGTATGCGCCTCTTTGAGCAGAACCTTCATGCCGTTTTTGAGTTTCACTTGCGTAATTTTCTCTTCCATTCTCCTCCAAAGGCTCGCGGCAAATCCAAAGTCAAGCGTTCGTTAACTTTTGACTTTTTAATTCGGCTTCCGCCGCTACGGACACACAGGCTGATTGTCCTGATTAAGCGCAGCGGGGTTTAGCATACAATAAAACGGCTTGACTACATCTTGCAAGCCGGTAAAGGGTTGATGCAGCTGGGTCTGCGCAAGGGGAATATCAACGTTAACCAAAAGGGAGACCGGGACAGTTTGGTCGACCGGCACGGTTAGATTCAAAAAAACCGGCAGAGTCGTCCCTTGAGGAAGGACGATGGTCGTCAAAGCGTTCACAATGTTCAAGCCGCCCGTCTTGACCGTAACCAGGGCGTTATCAATCGTTACATTTTGGCTTAACACCACGTTGGTTTGTTGATTTAGTTGCAGGTCGAATTTGACGGGAATTTCCGCCTCGACGGGAATGCTGGCGGTAATATGGGCGCGGTCCATTTTCTCGAAATTGGAATATAAGCCGCCTAACAAAAAATTCCCCATATTCATCGCGCCGCCAATGCTTTGGCTGAGTTTCTGCACATTTATCCACACCGCCAGCAGGATGATAATCAAAACCAGGTTGACCGTTAAAGAAAGCGCGCTGGCAATCGTCCAAAATGGCGGACCGAAATGATAACGGTTCTTTTGCGCGGGCTTTGAAGCGGGTTTGCTTTTCTTCGGCGTTTCGGGCGGTTTTTCCTCCTTCGCCGGCGGCGGGGAAACTGAAACGACAGGCGCTCGACGGGGCAGTTGGTCAAGGGGGGACGTCGTGTTTTTTGAGTCAGCCATGATGAAGTTCTCCTCTCAAAGAAAACTTGTTTCTTTATCGGCGCTCGCCCTCTCGGCGGCGGCAAAACCCGGGGAAATTTCTCGCAATCCGAATATTAACACAGAATGACAAAATCTTTCCCAAATGAGCGCGCTTTACCCCTTGTGCATGATTGCACATTTATAAAAAAATCATTAGAGTTTAACCGATGCGGCTTGTATTTTTTTAATTTGAAAATATAATTGCCACAAAAATTATCCAATTTTAATCACGGAGGCGCAGGATATGGAAGCAACGTATTACGTTGCCGTCATAGGGGCGGGACCGGCAGGGTTGTTCGCGGCAAAGGAATTAACTAATCAAGGCGTGCGGGTGGCGGTCTTCAACCGCGACATCAAACCGGGCGGATTGGTGGAGTACGGCATTTATCCCGACAAGCACAATATGAAGGAAATGCTCCGCCAACAATTCCGGCTTGCGATGGAGAATCCCAATCTCGATTATTACGGAAATGTGGTCATCGCCAACAACGGCGACTTCACCTTTGAGGAATTGCAGGGCATGGGCTTTGACGCCATCATCGTTGCCGCGGGAGCGCAAGGCACGAAGTGGCTCGGCTTGGAAGGCGAAGAACTTGAAGGCGTGTATCACGCCAAGGACGTGGTGTACGGCTACAACAGCCTGCCGCCCTACAGCCAAAAAAAATTCCGCATCGGCAAACGCTGCGCCATCATCGGCGCGGGCAACGTGATGGTGGATGTGGCGCGCCACCTGCTGCAAAAGAAAAAAGTGGACGAGGTCGTCGTCGTCAACCGCCGCGGACCCGCCGAGGTGAACTTCACCAAGGATGAAATGAAGCATATCATCGCCAACCTGGACATGGAAGCGTTCGAGGAAGAAATGAAACGGGTGACGCCTCTCCTGCAAGCGGCTGGACAAGACCCCGAAACGGGACGCAAGCGGATTTTGGAATCGCTGCCCAAAGCGGACCCGAAAGCGGCGGATGGAAAGCTGCGTTTCCGCTTCCTCTCCTCCCCCACCCGCATGGTCGGCGAGAACGGCTCTCTGGTTCAACTGGAAGTGGAAGAAAACATTCTGGTCAACCGCGACGGACAATTTGGCGCGAAAGGCACGGGGGTCAAAACGACTTTAGACGTGGACACGGTCATCTTCGCCATTGGCGACATGATTGACGAATCCCTCGGTTTGCAAACTTCGAACAACGAGTTTGTCCAGCAACGCGAGCCGCGTTTCCCGATTGGCGGCGTTTCGTTCGAAACCCCCGTCGAGGGCGTATTCATCGGCGGCTGGGCGCGCAAAGCCAGCAATGGCTTGGTCGGCTACGCCCGCAGAGACGGCACGCACGCCGCGCAGGCAGTTTTACAATACCTGCAAACCAAACAGCCCAACGGCGCAGACGCCAACGCTGTAGATGCGAGAATCCGCAGCCTGCCCAAACCCGTCATCAACAAGGACGACGTCAAGCGGCTGGAAGCGATGGAAGCGGAGGAAGCGAAACGCCGCGGACTTGATTTCTTCAAGTGTTCCACAAACGAAGAAATGCTGCACCTCATGGGATTAGTCGAGACGGCGTAACCGAAAACGCTTTTGGAAGGCTGCCTCTTCCCATTCGTTGAAATAAATTTTCCGCGCTTCAGCGATTTTCAAAGGGACGCTCAAACGCAAAAGTTTTCGCAAATGCGTTTTCCAAGTCTGCGGCGGTAAATGCGCCTCCGCCAAACTGAAGCGCATTCGCCGCGCCCGCCGCAACCCCATATCGTAACGCGACATCGGGCGGTTTGCCGGCGTCGAAGGCAAACGTCAACCCGCCAAGAAAGGCGTCGCCGCTGCCAACGCTGCTGACCGCTTCCACCTTCGGGGAATGAGCAATCCACGCGCCCGAAGCGGCGACCAAGACCGCGCCGTCTTTTCCCAGCGTCGCCGCAGCGGATGAAACGCCCCGCGCCAGCAACTGCCTGCCTGCCGCTACCGCCTGCTCGGCGTCCGAGATTTTCAGCCCCAGCGCGTCTCCCAACTCCGCCGCATTGACCTTGATGTTCACGCCGCGCACATCCAGCGCAGACTTCAACGCGCTCCCGCTCGTATCCACCCAGACGGATTTCCCTCGCGCAACCAGCCCTCGCAGCAAGCGGGCAAAATCATCCAGAGCGAATCCAGGCGGCAGACTCCCGCTCAGGCACACAAGTTGAGCCTGTTCCGCCCGCGTCCAAACATCGTTCAAAAACGCCTGACACTCTTCCGCGCTTACTTCCGCGCCCGCTTCATTGACCACAGTGGCGTCCCTGCCGCGCTCGACCACAATGACACAAGTGCGCGTTTCATTCTTCATCCGCGTCCAATGCGCAGGCAAGCCTTCGCGCCGCGCCAACTCCGCCAGCAGATTGCCCGCATGACCGCCAATCAATCCCATGCAAAACGGCTCGCCGCCCAGAGAATGAATCGCGCGCGCCACATTGAGTCCTTTGCCGCCCGCCGCCGTCAACGACTTCTCGGCGCGATGGACTTCGCCGACACGCAGAGCGTTCACAAGCAGAGTGCGGTCAATGGCAGGGTTGGGGGTAACGCATAAAATCATAGAAATTTCAGCGCCTCTTCCAGCGTGGGCTGCGCCGCCGCGCCGCCCGCCGCCTGCGTGGAAAGCGCCCCGCACACGCAAGCCAGCCGCAGCGACTTCTCCAACCCCCAGCCGTTGAGATAACCGTAGATGAATCCCGCGTCAAACGAATCGCCTGCGCCGACCGTATCCACAACGTTGACGGGAATACTTTCGATATGGATTTTCTGACCCTTTGAGATTCCCAACGCTCCATCCTTTCCCAACTTAATCGCGGTCGTCTCCGCCCTGACCTGAAGCCTGTTCGCCGCTTCCTCGATATTTTCCGCCGCTGTGAGCGACTTCGCTTCGGCTTCGTTGGGGAGGAAGACATCCGTCACGGCAAGCAAGTCGTCGAATCCGCGCCACTGCTCGGACGGGTCGTAGTTGGTGTCGAGGGAAGCGGTCAATCCCAGAGAGCGGACGCGCTGAAACAAGGCGGGCAGGTCGGGCTGGAGTTTGGTTTGCAGGAAGTACGACGCCACATGCAGGTGACGCGCTTGAATCAACAAACTGTCGGGGATATCCGAGGCTTGAAGTTCAGTCATCAAACCGGGGTGAGTCAGAATCGCGCGGTCAACGCCGCGGTTGAGAATCACGCTCAAGCCCGTCTGCCCGTCGCGGCGGAGTATCACACGACTCACATCCACACCCCGCTTTTGCATCTCGTCCAGCATGAAACGACCAAATACATCGTCGCCGCAGATTCCGATGAACGCGGTCTTCAATCCCAAGCGCGCCGCGCCGCAGGCAAAGATGACAGACGACGAGCCGATGGTCAGGGAGGCGGAGTCAACCAGTTTTTCCACCTGACCAAACTCAGGCATGACGTCGCCTGTGAGAATCAGGTCGGGATTGATTTCGCCGGCGACAAGGATGTCAAATGGTTTCATGGTCGAAAGTCAAAGGTCAGTAGGTTTTGTACCAGTGGAAGGGGGCTTCGGTTTGGTAAAAGCCGGTGAAGGGTTTGGCAAGCGCATTGCAGAGAGCGGTGAGACGGTTAAGGCGTTCGGCGGCGACATCGCGCAGGAAGGTTTGACGTTCCGCGCGCCCCATCGTCACGGCTTCCTTCCACACGGCGCGCCCAACGGCGATTCCGCTTGCGCCCGCGTTGCAAGCGACAATCACTTGCTGGACAAAGGTCTCGTAGTCCACAGCGGCGGAGAGCAAAATCCACGGGACGGCGCTGGCGGATGAAATTTCCTTGCAGGCGTCCATCCATGTTTCCTCGCTGAGCGAAGTCGAAACGTCGAGCGGGAATTCCGCCTTGAGGATGTCCGCGCCAAGCGGAGTTAATCGTCTGGCGGTTTCAACGACCACGTAGCGTTTTTCGTCTGAGGAAAGTTTCTTGGTCTCATCCAGTGAATACGAAAGCGGTTCGAGCATGAGGACAAGGTCATGCCTGCCGCACTCCTCGGCGACCGTGGCGGTGAAATTTTCGATTTCCTTTGCAGTAGGCGAATCGGGATGGTAATAGACCAGCAACTTGACGGCGGACGCTCCCATGCGTTTGGCTTTTTCCACCGACCAGCCAGGGATAATCTGCGCGTGACGGGCGGTGGCGTCGCCTGTGTAGCCAGTCGATTCGACAGCCACCACCAAGCCCGCATGGTTGGGAATGACGTTCGCGGCAACGGCTTGGGCGGCGGAAACTTCGGGGTCGAGCAGGACAGCCGTCGCGTAGGGCGCAAGCGCGGAGGTCACATCCAGCTTGAAGCAGGAGAGTTCGGCGTCCTCCACAAAGGCGGGATTCGCCTTGCGAAGATTCTGACGATGGTCGAGGGCAAGCGCGGTGAAAGTCCCGCGCGGAGAGGAAATTTGTTGTAGTCCGCGTAGTTTTCCGATGGAGATGGGTTTCATAATAAAATTCCATGCAGGTCACGCTTGAAGCGCGACCTATTCACAGGTTTGCAGCCACGCATCCAGTTCACGATTTTTGAGGATGACGCTGAAGTTAAGTTTCTTTGCCTGTTCGCAGAATTTGGCGAAG
>JAIWOB010000142.1 GCA_020217065.1 Chloroflexota bacterium
TCGCCAGGCAGGTCGGTGTATTCGGCGGCAAAGACAGGTTTGCCCGCTTTGACGTATGGCATCATGGTTTCGGCTTCCTCGTAGAAAAAATAATCCTCGATGACGGCAAAGTCGTACACCTCCACGAGTTCGGCAACCTGGTCGGAGGCGTTTTTCTGCCCGATGGCGAGTCCGCGCTTATGGGCTTCGTCCGCCAGCCAGAGGGCGTATTTCAACTGGTCGTCGAAGGTCAGCGGGAAGCCGGTATCGTTGGCGTAGATTTCCATGTTATCCGGCTCAATGGCGTCAAAGCCTTTGGCTTTGCACAGGTCGAAGCGGGCGCGCATGATGGGCGCAATCTTATCAATTTGACGAATGTCGAGCCACTTCTCCCCTTCCCAGCCGTCGTAATCCTTGCCTAAAACTTCGGCGGGAAAGCGGTCTTTGTCGGGACGCCAATCTTCCCACGAGCCGACGCTGATGTAGCAGATGACTTTACGTCCTTTGGCATGGAGTTCGTCAATGACGGCTTGGTCAACGTATAGGTCAATATCGTAGACATCGGCTTCGATGGATGTGTCTATGTTGTCGTCGCCGAGTTGCCATTGCCAGGTAAGTCCCGCTGCGGGACGCCACCAGGTTGATTCGAGCTGCGGGCTTTGAGTTACAGGTTGAACGGAAGGCATAAGGGTTGGCGTCTCTGTGTCAGGCAGAGGGGAGGTAGACTGGCATCCAAAAAGGAAGAAGATAAATATAAGGCAACTCAAAGGTCGCATGGATGGCTTTTGACCTTTCGACACGCTCAGGGCAGACTCTTCGACTTTAGATTTTATGTATTTTGAATTGCGGCAAATAATCCTTGTGTTGGGCGAAGAGTTCATTGGTCATCTCCTTTATCTCCGCCAGCGATAACACAGAGGCGGTCAGCGGGTCGTGGCAGACGGCGCGGTAGACCATAGTCGGGTCGCCGCAGAGCGAGGCTTGAATCGCCATCTCTTCGATTCCGCTGGAGAGTTGAGTCAAGAGGGCGCATTCGGGCGGGAGGGCGCCGACGTGCATGGGGTGGAAGCCGGCGCGGTCCACCAGCACGGGGACTTCGACGCAGGCGCCTTGCGGCAGGTTGGCGATGAGATGGGCGTTTTGCACGTTGCCGTTGAATTTGAAAGGTTCGCCGCCTTTGAGGGCGTTGATGATGTAAGCGGCGTACTCATGTCCGCGCTGGAGGTCTTCGGATGTAAGCGGCTTGGCAAGCGATTCTTTCACCTGGTCTTTCCATGCGGCTTCGTTGCGCTGGTATTCTTTCAAAATATAAGCATACTCGCCAGGATTCCAGTTCGTTCCATGCGTGCAATATTTTTCGATGAGGTCGGGGCGTTTGCGGAACCACCAGTTGTATTCGGAGTTATGTCCGCTGGACTCGGTCACGTATTTTCCGAGGGCGAGATACATTTCGTTGCGGACGGGTTCGGCGTTATAGATTTCGGGTCTCTCGGTGACGGCTTTATGAATAAGCGGATAAGCGTCCCTGCCGTTCCACTTAAAATCGAGATACCAGGCTTGATGGTTAATGCCCGCGCAGACGAAATCAATTTCGTCATACGGAGCGCCAATCCAATCCGCAAGCATCATGGCTGTCCCCTGCACCGAGTGACACAAACCAGTGGTCGAGATAAAGGTCTGCTTCTGGATTGCGGACACTAACATCGCCATCGGGTTGGTGTAGTTGAGCAAAACAGCATTCGGACAGTATTTTTCCATGTCACGGACAATTTCCATCATTGGGTTAATCGTCCGCAGGAAGCGGAAAATGCCGCTTGGTCCGCGCGTATCGCCGACGCAAACGTCCACGCCGTATTTTTTGGGGATTTCGATGTCGTGCCGCCAGACTTCGGTGGAGCCAGCCAGGATGGTGGTCAGGACAACGTCTGAGCCTTTGAGGGCTTCGGCTCGGTCAAGCGTCGCTTCGACTTTCGCTGGGGCATGGTTCGCCTCAACGAGTTTTTCGACTCCCTTTTTCGCCCATTCGAGCCGTTCGGCGTCAATATCCATCAGAGATAGAGTCGCATCCCGTAAAAGTGGAAAAGTGAGAATATCGCGGACGAGTTCGCCGGTGAAACCAAGCGAGCCAGCGCCGATGAAAGTTATCTTAGTCACATAGTCTCCTATTATGTCATTGTGAGGAAGGCTGTAGCCTGACGAAGCGACCTCCACACTGAACGGGAGATTGCTTCGCCGCTGCGCGGTTCGCAATGACGCGATTAGCGTTTCACGCCGCTCAATGCAATGCCTTCAATAAATTGCTTTTGGGCGATAAAGAAGATGATGAGCAAGGGCAGGATGGAAAGGAAAGCGCCCGCCATGAGGACGGTAAACTTCCCGCCCATCTGAAGTTGCTGCTGGAAGAATGCCAGCCCTACCGTCAGCGTGGTTTTGTGCATGTTGGTCGGCAAATATACCAGCGGGTGAAGCAAATCGTTCCAGGCGTCCTTGAAAACAAAGATGGACAGAGCCGCGACGGCCGGTTTCGACAACGGCAGGTAAATCCGCCAAAAGATGTCGAAGAGCGAAGCGCCATCCATGCGGGCGGCATCCACCAGGTCGCGCGGGATGGTGAGGAAATACTGCCGCAAGAGGAAGGTCCCAAACGCGCCGCCCCAAAAGGCGGGGACAATCAGCGGGAGTTGAGTCCCAATCCAGCCGAGATACTTGAAGATGATGAAGTTGGGGATGAGCGAGACCTGCGGCGGAATCATCAGCGTGGCGACCAGCAGGGCAAAGAGAAAGTCGCGCCCTTTGAATTTGACGATGGCAAAGACAAACGCCGCCATGGCGCAGGTCAATACTTGACCGAAGACCGTCAGAATGGACAGTTTGAAACTGTTGAAAGTCAAATAGAAAAACGCATCGTCGGGCAAGTCGCGGAAGAGGTCGAAATAGTTTTGGAATGTGAGCGGGTTTGGGACGATATTCCGTGAGAATTGTTCGGCTGGAACGCGGAGCGAAACCGAAATCATCCACAGAAAGGGGAGGAGCATGGTCAACGCGCCGAAGATAAGGAAGGCGTAGGCAACGACGTCAAGGATGGTTTTGTAAATTGGCTTGGACATGACCCGCTCCTATTCGTACACCACATAACGGCGTTCCCACCAAAACATGATTGCCATGAAGACCGCCACCAGCAGGGCAAGTTGAATCGCCTGCGCGCTGGCGTCTCCCATGCGAAAGAAATGGAAAGCGTTACGATAGATGGAATATACCGCCACAGGGACGGAACTATCGCCCTGTCCGCGACGGGTCAACATGTAGATGTAGTCGTAGGCTTGGAAGGCGTTAATGGCGGCAATCAAGGTCTGAAAGAAAACGCTTGGCGTGACCAGCGGCAAAGTGACCCTGAAAAACCGCTGAAAGTCATTCGCTCCGTCTAAAGAAGCGGCTTCGTAATAGTCGCGCGGGATGGCGGTCAACCCCGCCAGAAAAATAATCATCCCCTCGCCCACCGCGCCCCACACGTTGACGATGACCACCGACATCATGGCGTTATCCGTACAAAGCCAGCAGACAGGCGCAAAGCCCAAAGCCTCCAACGCAAAATTGAGGATGCCCGTTTCCTTGCCGTAAATCATATTCCAGACCAACGCGGTGGCAACGGCGGAAGTTACGGTCGGCAGGAAATAAACGGTGCGGAAAAAGCCAACCCCGCGAATCTTGCGGTTGAGCAAAACCGCCAGCAGCAGGGAAATGACAACCACGCCCGGCACATACAGCGTCGAAAATTTCAAAGTGTTGGCAAAGGCTTCGATGTAATCCTTATTCTGAAATAGCTGAATGTAATTCTCCGCGCCCGCCCATTGGGGAGGGTTAATCAAGTCCCAGTTGAAGAGGCTTAGTCCGAGAGTCGCCAGCAGGGAGCCAATCGCGCCGAAAGTCAGCCCGATGAGAGTCGGCGTCAGCATCAGCCAGAGCCATAGTTTTTCGCGCCCCAAAGGTTTGAGTCCGTAATCCATGACCATTCCTTCTCAGACCTGACAGGTTTTTAGAAACCTGCCAGGTCTCATGTGGGTTACTTATTTTTCGCCAGAACTTCGTCCGCCGCAACGATAATTTCATCGAGGGCGGCGTTTAATTCCGCTTCGCCGTCGAAGACGGGAATCAGCCCATCGCCGACGACGCCCGCCCATTCTTCATAGCCTTTGAAGACAGGCTTCATACGCGCAAACGCCAACGAATCAAGGAAGACCTTCTGGTTCAACTCGCCAGGCTGTTTGAGGTAGGCGTCGCCTTCGGCAACCGACTTGAGGACGGGGATGGCAAAACCCAACTGAGCAAGTTTGGTCTGCCCCGTTTCGCCCAAGGCAAATTTAATGAACTCGAACGCCGCGTCGGGATGTTTGGAATCCTTTGCGATGACAAAGCCCGCGCTGTTGACGCTGGTCGCCCGCCCGGCAGGACCTTTTGGCATGGGCGCGACATCAAAGTTGATGCCCGACTGGACGTAACCCGGTACCGCCCAATGACCGATGGTGGTCATCGCCGCCATACCCGACTGGAAGAGGTCAAGACCAAACTCGCCGGCGGCGGTGGGGGTGGGCATCACGCCTTCCTTATACAGGTTATCAATGAACGCCCAGGCGTCGCGCGCGCCGCCTTCGCCAATCAAAGTCTTCGTATGGTCTGCGCTGATGATTTCGCCGCCATAAGCCCAGATGGCTTCGCTCCACAGCAATTCCATATCCCAAGTGTCGGACCAGAATCCATATTGGTCCACCTTGCCGTCGTTGTCCTTGTCGCGGGTCAACATCAGCGCGGCAGCCGTCAAATCGTCGTAAGTCCAATCTTCGTTCGGATAGGGTACGCCAGATTCATCGAACATATCTTTGTTGTAAAACAATACAATGGTTTGAAAATCGCGCGGCAATCCGTAATATCCATCCGCCGTCTTGTAGGCGGTCAATGTTTGAGGATAGATTCCGTCTAAAAATCCGGGGTTGGCGTCAATATACGGTTGGAGGTTCAACAGCGCGCCACGGCTTTGCCAATCCAGAAAGAGGGGAGCGTCCATGGCAAAGACATCCGGGGGCGTGCCGCCCGCTATCAGCGTGTTCAACTTCGTCCAGTACGAATCCCAATCCGAAACGTCCACCTTCACGGCGATATTCGGGTTGACTTTGTGGAAATCATCCACGACCGCCTGCCAAACCGCAAGCTCCTCCGGCGCGCCCCACATGGTGAAGGTAATCTCGACGGGACCTTGCCCGGCGGCGGGTTTCGCTCCGCCGCCGCAAGCAGCCAGCAACAAACTGGCAATCACGAGAACGAACCATAGTTTTTTCATTTCTTCTCCATTTCAACTTGGATAGCCGCGACACCACGCAAATTGCGCGTGCCAGACAGGGAACGCGGCTATCGGCTTGGACGCACCCCGCCGCTCGTCAAAGTGGATTAGAAATCCAATTTCACCACCGCCGTCAAGTTGGCGGGGCGGTCTGGATTAAGACCTTTCGCCAAAGACCGATAAAACGCCATCAATTGCAGGATGGGGAGATATAAAACGCCGCGCACGCTCTCAGGGACTCCCGACCCGAAGGCGACCTCCGATTCAGCCTCCCCCAGGCTGGCTGCCGTTGCCCCCAGCCCAGCCATCTCTGACAGAACCTTCGCCTCGTGGACTCGATTCGCGTCCGAGAGCATTCCCACCGCCGCCGTGTTTGCATTGACCATGCTCATCGGTCCGTGACGAAACTCCAGGAAGTGGAACGGCTCGCTGTGCGTGAGGGTCATCTCTTTCATCTTGAGATTGGCTTCGCACGCCAGCCCATAGCGGACGCCAGAACCGAGGAAATAAAACCTGTCGAAGTTCAGGTTCTCCCCAATCTCCTTTGCGTAAGACTCATAATTACCAATCAACCAATCGCCAATCTCTGGCAGCCTTCCCATTGCCTCAACCAAATCTGCGCGTTCCGCCATCTTCGCGCAGAACGCCGTCGCCGCGACATACATCGAAGCGAAGGAGCGGGTCTGCGCGATGGACTCTTCCCGTCCTTTGTCAATGACAATGTTGAAATCCGCCAGGCGAGAAAGGACTTCGTCATAATTGCTGACGACAAGCGCATCGCCGCGTTTCTCCGCTTTGAACTTCTCAACCGCCTTGACCGTTTCCGTCGTCGTTCCAGAGCGGCTGACGGCAACCAGCAAAATCCTCCGTTCGGAAAGAACGGTTTGCGGATTCAGCAGCAATTCGCCGCCAGGAACAGCCCGCGCGGAACGCCCCGTCAATTCCTGATAAAGAGCCGCCGCGGCGAGCGAAAGGTAATACGTCGAACCGCAGCCTGTGAAGAGCGCATGGTCGTAGTCCGCCGCTTTTGGCAGGGACATGCCGCCAACCAAGTCCAAAGCCTGTTTCCACGCCTGCGTTTGAGATTTGATTTCGCCGTAAGTGTGATAGTCTTGTGGTCTCATAGTCTCATAGCCTTATCGTTTCATCGTCTGATGGCATTACCGCTCATCGGTTTTCAAAATTTTCTCTGCGTTTTTCCGATACACTTTCTCGAGCACATCATCGGGCAGCGAAAGACCATACACAAACCAGCGTCCCTGAAGCGGAATATCGCCGGGGTTATAGTTGAAACACTCGTCGTCCGTTTCCAACATGCGATAGTTCAAGCGATACGTCTCCAAGTCGGGACCCATGTCCGAGCCGTACAAAATCCTATCTTGATATTGGGTAAAAAACTTCCGCGCCGCGTAAGGCTGTCGTCCCAATTCCCCAAAGCGGGCGGAAATGTCCACGTAATAATTCGGGCAAGCGTCCAGCATTTTCCCCACCCATTCGAGGTTTTCGGCGTAACATCCAACATGCGCGCCGATAAAGATTGTGCCCGCGTGGCGTTTTACGAGATTGAAGAAACCGTCCATGATTTCCATAAACGGCGGAAAGGGCGGGCTGGTAAACGCCCAATCGGGATGCGCGGCAAGTTCCTCCCAGCGTTCGTTGGTCTCGTCAATCGGGTCAAAAAAAGCAACGGGGTCGGCGACGTGAATCAAAACGGGAAATCCCAACTCGCCCGCCGTTTCCCAAATTGGAATTAGGCGCGGGTCGTCCACTTTGACCAAATCCCCTTGCTGGTCTTTGACATGCAGTCCAAACCCTTTCCAAATCTTCAACCCCTGCGCGCCCGCTTCCTTTTGAGCCTTGAGTCTGCCCGCCGCCCATTCGGGAAAGGTATTTCCGAGGATTTCCCACTTCGACCAGTCCACGCCGCCAAAAACCTGAAACCGCTCTGGCGCTTTGGCTTTAAAAATATCCAGGTGGCGGTAAAGAATCTCTTCGCCCCAGCCGCCGTCCAAATCAACGTAATGGGTCACGCCCGCCTCGTCGAGGGCATTCAATAACTCGTTCAGCGGTTTTTGGTCCCACCCGCCGCCGAAGGGCGAGGCGAGATGGTTGTGCGCGTCAACCACGGAAAATTTCGGCTTTGAAACAAAGGTCGCCTTTGTAACAAGTTTCGAGCGGGGGCGAAAATTCTCAAGCAGCATATATATCTCACCCTCGCTAGGCAATCACCGCTTGTATTCCCTTTTTTTCAAGGGATTGGATAAATTTGCGGTCGGCTCTGGAATCGGTGATAAAAATATGCATCGCGGTCAGCGGCGCCAGCAGGGCGGCGGAGACGCGGTTTATTTTTGTGTAATCCGCAACAATAATGACTTTGCGCCCGATTTTCAGAATGGCGCGGTCGGTCAAGGTTTCGGGCAGATAATCGTTGGTCAAGCCGTGTTCGAGGCTTACGCTGCGCGTCCCCATGACCACCTTGTCCACACGCAACTCCGCCAGCGCCTGTTCGGCGATGTGACCGATAAAGGAAAGTTCGCTCTCGCGCAACTGCCCGCCGAGGGAAACAACCGTGATGTCTTTGACGCCCGCAAGAGCGTTCAAAACAGGCAGCGAATTGGTGACGACGGTCAGATTCTTCCGCTCGCGCAGATTTTTTGCAACTTCGAGGACAGTCGTCCCCGAGCCGAGGAAGACCGTCTCGCCGTCGGAAATCCATTCCGCGGCAGCCCGCCCAATACGGGATTTTTCATCCGCCTGCTCGCTTTCACGTTGAAGGATGGGCAGTTCAGGCGGCGCCTGCTCCAGAAGAATTGCGCCGCCATGCACGCGCTGAAGCCTGCCTTGCTCGGCAAGCGTCTCCAAATCGCGGCGGGCGGTGGCTTCGCTGATTTCAAACCGCGCGACAATTTCCGCCACGCTCAAACGTCCCCGCTTCGAGAGCAGGGAAAGGATTTGTTTTTGACGTTCCGGGGTTGGGGTAAATTCAATCATAATCAGTCAAAAAATCAATCACAAACAATCATAACATATTTTTAGAAAATTGCAAGAGAAAAGCCGCCTGAAAAGTCCGCTTGTATGAAAACAAACGCTCCCCTGCGGCAGGGGAGCGTTTGCAAAGAGATTGCGCGTTTCTAACCGTCTATCTTCCAAATTCTGTCCCACAGGCTTGGACGGTCCCAATGAGTGAATATCAACAAGTCGCCCAACGTCAAGCGTTTTCGCATCAGCGAGGCGTTCATGAAGGCGAAACGCGCTTCGCGTTCGCGCACTGGAGGACGTAATTCCGACCAGCGAACGGGCGCGCCAACCGCAAGCAGGATTTGGCGAATCGTTTCAGGCGGACAGGTCTCCGCCGTCAGTCGATTCCGCGCCCAAGACCAATTCGCAAGGAGGTCTTCAAACTCCTTGCGATGCGCCCGCCATTGTTCCAGCTTCAGGATATAGTCCGACCAGCATTCCGCACCCGCCTTCCCGCTGGGGTCAATTTCAGCGAAACTCGCCTCGACGAGGGATTTCATCGAAGCAGCCGAGGGATAACACGCATCCACATTCAGCGAGAGTGGGTCAAAGTTGGCAAGGAAATCGCGGTACATTTCCGCGCCCGCCAGCGCAGCCAGCGCCACCTGAGACCCATGAACGGCAAGCGGCTTGCGGCGAACTTCCGCCTGCAAATCCAGCGCATGAGACATGACATGCTCAAAACCCGACATCGGCGTCGTGGCGTCAGAAAGCGACATCGCCAGCCCGCCAAGCGCGATGATTTTCGCCAGCATGGACACGCTTGCCAAATCTCCGCTGCGGATTCCTTGCGCGTGTTCTAAAAACAAACTTCCCAGCGGACCGATGAGATTCTTCGCCAGTTCCGAATACGTCGAATCCATGCCAAGGCGGTGAGCCAGATACCAATCTGGAAAACTGACGAAGACCGCAAGCATGTCGCCGACGCCGCCGGCGGTCATTTCGTATGGAGCGTCGCGCAGGGTTTCGAGGTCGCAAATCAAGGCGTCGGGGTAACGCGAGTGAAGGGTGCGTTTGACTCCATCCACAAAAGTTGGAGACATGTTCGAGGTGTAAGCGCTGACGCTGTTGGCGGTTTGATAGACCACAAAGGGAATCTTCTCTCCGCTTTCTTCCTGACGAAGAAAACTGCCGTGCTTGGCGATATCGGTCGCTACGCCGGAGCCAATGGACAAAACGGCGCAGCCCGCCGTCAGGCTTTCTTTCACTTGCCGAATGCGCGCCATGTCGGTATGGACCTGTCCGCTCTCGTCCGCTTTCAAGGCGCAAACCTGAATCTGCCAACCCTCCCGCCGAAGCATGGCAAGGGCAAAGGGTTTCAGGTCTTCCGCGCCGCGCCGCATCGGCGTTTCGTCCATCACCACAACCAGGGGCTTGCTTTGACTCGCGCCCGCCAATTTGAGGACATCTGTCGTTTTGAATAACGCGCCCGATTCAAAGAGCATGCGTTTGATGGGTATGGTTTCATGCGATGGGTAACCTGGCAGTTTGCGAATCGCTTCCCAGAATTGTTCTCCATCGGCGGGGTCGTATGGCAGGTTCGTCATGACAACCTTTCGTTTCTCAGTTGGGTATTGAGTCCGCGTCTATGCAAGGAGAGTCTCCTTGTTTCATGAGCGGCTTGTTCATGGTCCGCATGATAAAACGCATGGCGCGCAGGGATGGCGCAAA
>JAIWOB010000143.1 GCA_020217065.1 Chloroflexota bacterium
GCGTCAATGAAGACGAGTTCATCCGCGCTTCCAAACTCGGCGTCACCAAGGTCAACATTGATACGGATGGTCGCCTGGTATGGACCCGCGTTCACCGCGAATATTTCCGCGACAAGCCTTCCGAATTCGACCTGCGCCCGATTGGCAAAGTCTTCATGGCGGAATACGCCAAGTTCATCGCTCACAAAAACGAGAAACTCGGCTCCGCCGGACAGTTGGATGAAGTCCGCAAACTGGTGAGTTAGTCAACCGTTTTCAGCGTGAACGATGTCGCTCTGCCGGGGACTACCCCGTCAGAGCGATTGTTATCCCAAAATTCCATGCCAAAATCCGACCAAGGAATTACAAAAGACCGGTACACCCTCATTCCCCGCACGGCGATTTTCCTGCGTCGCGGGGATGAGTATTTACTGCTTAAAGGCGCGCCCTCCAAACGCTTGTGGGCGGGAAAATACAACGGCGTTGGCGGACATGTGGAACGCGGCGAAGACTTGCTTTCGGCGGCGCGGCGCGAATTGCTTGAGGAAACGGGTCTGACTGCCGATTTATGGTTGTGCGGCACGGTCTTGGTGGACGCTGGAGAAATGGGAATCTGTCTCTTCGTTTTTTGCGGGGAAAACGCCGAGGGAGAAATTAAAGCCGGCGCCGAAGGGAGCATTGAATGGATAAACAGGAATGCGCTCTCCGCCCTCCCTGTGGTCGAAGACCTGCCTGCGCTCATTGAAAGGATTCACGCCATGAAGCGCGGCTCCCCCCCTTTCGCGGCGCGGTCCTATTACGATGAAAACGACAGGTTGAATCTTGTATTCGCTTCGTAAAAAAACGTCCCGAAGGCTCTCAACCTTCGGGACGTTGCGTCTACGGAACGTTGTAACTTTGCAGTTCGGTTGTGATGGAATATGTTTGCCCGCCAAAATCCCCGCTTTCCACCGCCTTGACATATCCCACGCCGGGAGCGTACCAGGTGAGCGTGACGCCGCTAAAGCGGATGGGCAGTTCCGCGCCGCCGAAGGAAGAAAGAATATCCACTGTCGAATCCGATTGGATTTTCAGCGCCTCGAAATCTCCCGCCGGCACAGAGACCGTCTCCCAGCCCATCTCCCGCATGACGGAAGAATAGAAGCCGTTCGCGGGCGCTTCGGGGTCGCCAGGCATGACAATCGAGCCTTGCAACCGCAGGCTATATTGCCACTGCATCCCAGAGGTGATATTTTTGGGGAGGGTTACTCCGCTGACGTCCACAGCCTTTAGGAGCATGGTCATATCCTGCATTGAAACGCCCGCCGCGTTTCCCCCGCCAAGTTCCAACGCCGTCAAACCGTCAGAGCGGCAAGACCATTCTTGAGCGCGAGTCTGGTCTATAAAATGAGTGGTGAGCGTGAAGCCGTCGTCTCTCGCTTCGGCGATGGTGTTGGTGTAGATAAACGCGCCGCTGGGTCCGCCAACGCTGGCGTACACCCAGGCTGCTCCCTGTCTGGTGGGGAAAAGGGGATTGTCGCACAATTCGCTGGTTGTGGGAAAAGCGCCGTCCGCCGGCGGCTGCAAGAGAGTGGGGATGGCTTCAGCGCCAGTTTCTTTATTTCCACAACCGGCAAGGCTGAAAAGCAGAATTCCCATCAGCAGGGGAAAAATCGCATGTTTTATCTTGATTTGCATTGCGCCCTCCAGAACCGCCGATTGACCTAACGCCACTTGGGCAGCGAAACGGTAAATTTACTGCCTTTGCCTGGCTGGCTTTCCACATCCAGCATTCCTTGATGCTGTTGAATGACCTGACGCGTGATGGAAAGCCCGATGCCCAAGCCGTTATAGAGCTGGTCGCCGTGCATGTCTACGTGGAAAAAGCGGTCAAAGATACGCGGACGGATTTCGGGGGCGATGCCAATGCCATGGTCTTCAACCGAAAACCGCACATAATCGCCTTGCTCCATATAGCGAATCTCCACCTCTCCGCCGGGGTCGCTGAACTTGATAGCGTTATCCACAAGGCAAACGACAGCCCGTTCCAGAGAGGCGAAATCTCCGCGCGCCTTGGCGAGACCGCGGTCGCCTTTCACCTTCAAGGTTATCCTCTTTTCCTTCGCCCTCGCTTCATATTTGGAGACCGCTTCGTTTACGATTTCCACAATATTAACGGGCTGAAATTCGGGAAGGACCAGTTCCATTTCTTGAAGAAAGAGCAAGTCGTTGACCCGCGTCGTGATTTGGTCCACATTACGAACGACGGTGTCTATCACGGTTTGCAATTGGTCGCCGCTGAACATGCCCTTTTGAACGGCGTGAAGATAACCGCCTGCCACCATCAACGGCGTGCGCAGTTCGTGGGCGATGTTGGTGAGGAATTCGCGCCGCACCATATCCTGCTCGGCAAGTTTCTGGTAGGCGTCCGCAAGTTCGGCGGCGCGCATCCGCAAATCTTCAATCGCCATCTGGTCGTTTTGGCGCAGACGGCTGCTAATTTCATCCACCATCGCCATCGCCACGCTGGGGCTGCGCTTCAGAACGCGGTTGAAGCCTTCCTTATCCAATTCAAGCAGGATGACGTTGGTCTTTGAGGCGACGGTTGCGGCGCGCGGCGCGTTATGAATGAGAGCCATTTCCCCAAAAAAATCCCCGGCGGTCAGGGATTTGAGCAGGCGCGTTTCCGAGTTGTTGATAACTTTCGTCACCTCAAGGTCGCCTTCCAAAATCATATAAAAAGTATATTCGACCTCGTTTTCCTTACAGATGACCGTCCCAGCTGGATAAGTGGAGACGCGGCTATTTGCAATAATTTCCTGCACCTCCTCCGGCTTGATACCGGGAAAGGCGCGGGGAATAATCTTTGCGGGGGAACGCGTACTCGTCATAATTCTCGCCTTTTTTATTTTATCACGCCGAATTTCCGCTTCACTCGCCCATTCAGGGGATGGCGAGATTGTAGCAAAAAAACGTCCGCGCGGCAGGGCAAAACCATTGCATTTGCAATGCGCCCGCCTGCCGGGGCGGGGAGTATAATCGCCGCGTTCCTCTGTCGTTTCAAAGGACACCGCTATGAGAATTTCCATCCATCTCTGTTGGAGTATCGCGCCTGTCGCCGCTTTGCTTTTCGCTTGTCGGTCCGCCGCAATCGAAACGCCTTCTTCGCCCTTTCCGCCCACTTTGGAGCCGTTTCCCACTTCCGCCTTTTCCAACGCCCCCCTCTCCGAACCTTCGCAGCCCCCCGAGCCAACTCCGCTTCCGCCGCCTCTTGCGCCAAACTTTTCCCATATTGCCGTCGTCGTTTTCGAGGACAAGGAATTCGGTCTTGTGGTTGGCAATCCGCAAATGCCTTACTTCAACCTTCTCGCCGATTCTTACACTTTGCTCACGTCGCATTTTGCCGTCGCCCATCCCAGCCTGCCGAATTATCTCGCGCTCATCGGCGGCGACACCTTTGGCGTCACCGACGATTGCGAGGATTGTTTTATCAATGCGCCCAGCCTGCCCGACCTTATCGAGCGCAGCGGCCGCACCTGGAAGACCTATCAGGACGACATGCCGCAACCATGCTACATAGGCAGCGTCCTCCGCTACCGACAAAAACACAATCCTTTTATCTACTTTGACTCGATTCGCCTGAACGCGGAACGCTGCAATCGCAGCGTCGTTCCCCTTGCCCAATTAGACGGCGATATTGCCCTGAACGACCTGCCGAATTTTATTTTTATCGCGCCGGATATTTGTTATTCCTCTCAGGAGTGCGAATTAAGCCTTGCCGACGGCTGGCTGAAAGAACTGATAAACAAACTCTATCCCGCTTTGGAGGCTTCAGGCGAGCCTTTTCTCATCATCCTGACATGGGACGAAGGACAAGAAAATCATTCCTGCTGCGGACTTCCCGAATCCGCCGGCGGACGGGTCGCCACCGCGCTTATCTCGCCGCAAGTCAAATCCAACTTTAAGGACGATACCCCCTATTCGCATTACTCTATCCTCAAGACCATCTCCGAAGTCTGGGGACTGCCCCAACTTGGTCGCGCCGCCGACGCGGACACCAATCTCATCGCCGCCCCGTGGAGGTGACGCGCGGCGTTTTCAAAACGTGTCATCTCTCACTATGGCGACATAACGTCCCCCCTGCTATACTTGTCTCGAAATCATTCACTCAGACGGAGTCTCCATGACCAATCGAACCCATCAGGAAATGCTCGAGAAATACGCCGAAGCCATCGTCAAGGTCGGCTTGAACCTTCGCGCCGGTCAGCGCTTGATTATCACCCTCGCCGTCAATCGCGGCGTACCCATTCAATTTGCCCCGCTCGTGCGCGAAGTGGTCAAAGCCGCGTATGGGGTTGGCGCGAAATATGTGGATGTCATTTGGGGCGACGAAGAAATCATGCGCCTGCGCGCCCAACTTGCTCCGCGCGACGCGCTGGATGAATATCCCGTCTGGTCTGTGGACGCCGTGATGCGGATGATAGACAATGGCGACGCGCTGCTCTCCATTGCAGGAATAAACCCGGACCTTTACAGCGGCATTGACCCTGAGGTTGTAGGCGTTATCCAAAAAACTCATCTCAAACATTTCAGCAGGGTCAGCGAAAAGGTCACGACCAACGCCGTCAACTGGTGCGTGGTCGCCGCCGCCGGCGAAGCCTGGGCGCGGAAGGTCTTTCCTCATCTCTCCGCCGAACAGGCGCAGCAAAAATTATGGGAAGCCATTTTTGCCACCGCGCGGATTGACCGCCCCGACCCCATCGCCGATTGGCAGAATCACATTATTGCCTTGCGAAACCGAGCCAAATACCTGCAGGAAAAGCGGTACGCCGCCTTGCATTATTCGGCTCCCGGCACCGATTTCACCCTCGGTTTGCCCGACGGTCACCTGTGGATTAGCGCCCAGTCCGTCGCGCAGAACGGCGTGGCTTTCACCGCCAACATGCCGACGGAAGAAGTTTTTACCCTGCCAGACCGTAACCGCGCCGACGGCGTAGTGACATCCACCTTCCCGCTCAGTTATGGCGGAAGCCTTATCGAAGATTTTCAAGTCACCTTCGAGAAGGGGCGGGTGACCAAAGTCGCCGCGAAGAAGGGCGAATCCATTCTCCAAAAATTGGTGGAGACCGATGAAGGTTCGCATTATCTCGGCGAAGTTGCCCTTGTCCCCGCCAGTTCGCCCATCGCCCAGCGCGGACATCTCTTCTTCAACACTTTGTTCGATGAAAACGCCTCTTGTCATATCGCCATTGGACGCGCCTACCGCTTCACCCTCGCCGGCGGCGAGGAATTGACCGATGAGGAATTCCTGGCTGCGGGCGGCAACGTCAGCCTTAACCACGTGGACTTCATGATTGGCTCCCCGCAAATGGACATTGACGGCGTAACGAAGGACGGGAAACGCGAACCTGTCATGCGTCAGGGCGAGTGGGCGTTTGATGCGTAAAACAATGAGCGTTTCCTGACATAGTCGAGGGAAGTTTGAGGATTAGCCCATGCCTCCCAAATCCAGCCCCAAACTCAACGCCGATGAGATTCTGAAAGCCGAATACGGTTATATTTCCGATACCGTCTTTCAGGCAAACGAAGACCGCTCGCGGGTCGCCTCCTTCTACTTTGTAACCGTTGGTTCGCTGGTTGCCGCCATTCTCGGCTCGGTATTTTCAACCAACGACTTAAAGAGCGTTGCGCTTGCGTTCGCCGGTTTGTTTGCGATTTTGACCGTTCTTGGCGCGTTGACTCTTGCCCAACTCGCCCGCCTGCGCGCCGCATGGCACGAATCCGCCGAGGCGATGAATCGAATCAAGGAATATTACATCAGCCTCAATAAGGAAATCGAACCCGCCTTCAAATGGCGCGCAGCCACCCTCCCTCCCACCGACAAGCCATACAGCATTGCCAACCTTATGGCGGGGGAAGTGGTCTTTTTGAGCGCCATTACCTGCGCCGCCGCCGCGTACTTTCTGCTTCTATCTTTGGGAGATATTGTCTGGTGGAGTTGGCTTTTAATTACCGCCGCCCTTCTTTTTGGCGGCTTTTCCCTTTGGCTCTGGTACAAACACCTGCTGGTGGATAATCAATAAAATATATTCTGTTCAATCAGGGGCTAAGCTTCCGGTTGAACATGCGAGGACGGTATGACCCGTAACTACGAAAACCAACCCCCAACCGCCTTTCAGCGTCACCCGGATTATGCGCGCGGCGAAGACTGGATTCGCGCCTTTCTCCGCGAGCAGAAAGTCGGTCACACCGCCTATACCTGGGACGACCAGCCCTTTGTCCACCCCAATCTGTTTTGGTTCGATGAAGAAAACCGCCAGATTATTTTCCACGGCAACATCGCGGGGCGCATCCGCTCCAGCGTCGAGCGGAATCCCAAAGTCTGCATGGAAGTCAGCGAGATGGGCAAATTCATGCCGTCAAATGTCGCGCTGGAATTTGCTTTGCAATATCGCAGCGTGATGGTCTTCGGGACGGTTCGGGTTTTGACCGACCCCGACGAATCCAAACGCGGACTCTACGGTTTGATTGCCAAATACTTCCCCGGCATGGTCGCCGGCAGGGAATACCGCGAAATCACCGAGAAGGAACTCCGCGCCACGACGGTTTACGCCATCCAAATCGAATCATGGAGCGGTAAAGAAAACTGGAAGGACGCCGCCGAGCAAAGCGACGAGTGGGCGCCGCTGGATAAGAAGTGGTTTGAGTAATTCAGACCTCCGAAGTCTTTAAAACTTCGGAGGTCTTTTTGTTTACTTTTTTGGCGCGCGTCGCAGCGCTTCAAACCCCATGAAGATTAGCGTGAACGATACGGACAACGCCCCGAAGACAAGCAGGAGGATTCTCCAGTCGAAGGTCTGCCACCATGCGGCACTGGCACTGGGTTGCTGCGTTTTCCCCTGTCCCTGACCAGCGCCCTGACCTTGCCCAGCGCCTTGTCCTTGACCCGTCGTGGTGGTCGTGTTGTTTCGCAGCCAGGGCGGACCGCCTCCGCCGCCTCGAGTTGGGGTGGCGACTTCGGGCGCGGTCGCCTCCCACTGGCGGATGAAACCGACGATGGCTTGGATGTCCGACTCGGTCATGCGGTCGCCCCAGGCGGGCATGGCGGTTCCAGGCACGCCGTTGGCGACAATCTGCTGAATGGCGACGTCGCTGGTGTCGGTCAGGAAGCCCTTGACGTTGAGCGCGGGCGCGCGTTGCGTTCCCTGTCCTTCGGGACCGTGACAGCGGGAACAATTCTGCGAGAAGAGTTGTCCGCCGAGCGCGATGCTTTCTTCAGTGGTTGGAATTGGCGCATCGGGCGCGGGCAGAATGCCAGCGGGGACCTCATCCCAACGCTGGACGAGGGCGACAAGCGCGGAGATTTCTTCAGGGGTCAGGGCGTTGCTCCAGCCAGCCATGAGCGTGCCAGCGCTGCCGAGGGCGACGGTGCGATTGAGTTCTTCGGCGGTCTTCTCGCGGACAGCGGGGTCGTTGAGCGCGGGGGCGATGCTTGTGCCAAGTCCGTCCGCGCCGTGACAGGCGACGCAATTTGCGGCAAAGAGCGTGACGGCGGTTTGCAGAGTCGCGCCGTCGGGCAGATTCGCTAATTCGGCGAACAAAGCGGGGTCGGGTTCGGTGGTGAACGGGACGAGCGGGGCAAGCCCCAAATTGACGACTCGGTCTTGGGTCGCGTTCCAATCCCCAGACTGAATCAAATTCACCAGTTCCGAAATCTGGTAATCGCTGAGCGGTCCGCCGTCTTCCTTGCTCCAGGCGGGCATGGCGGTGTTGAAACGTCCGCGCTCGATGGTTTTGGCAAGGTCTTCGTACGCCATCGTTTGCAGGGCGGGATTATTGAGCGCGGGGTTCGCGCCGATGCCTTCGCCCGCCAAGCCGTGACAGACCGAGCAGTTTTCGGCGTAAAGAGTCATCGCCTCGTCGAGTTGGACGTTCAGGATGTCGGTCTGCGCGGCGGCGATGCGCGCGGGTTCGTTGAGTATGTAAAAGGCAAGCCCAAAGACGATGAGTTGGGTGGCGAGCAGACCTGCCAGCATTTCAAAAAGTCGGATGCGGTTTTGGGTTGGGTTCATAACGAATTCCTGTTCAAACCTGACAGGTCTCATCGAGACCTGTCAGGTTTTTTTATGGATAAACCACCTGCGCGGTTTCGAAGGATTGACGCTGCATGAGATTGCCCGTATCCACCTTGACCTGACCATCCACGATGCTGACGGCGAACAAATCGAGCGGGCGCGGGGCGGGCGGATTCTCCACTGCGCCTTGCTGGTCGAACTGCGAGTTGTGGCAGGGGCAGATGAATTTCTGCGCGGCGGCGTCCCAGGGGACGGTGCAGCCGAGATGCGTGCAGCGATGATAGACCGCGAGAAATCCGCCGTCGCCGAGGCGCACGATGTAGAAGCGTCCGTTGGAAATGTGCGTGACCGAATTGGGCGGGAAGTCGTCTACAAGCCCAGCGTTGATGACCGAGCCGAATTCGCCTTCGGCGAGTCGCGGCTGGAGGTAGGCGATGAATACGCCAGCGGTTTCGACAAGGGCAAGTCCGCCAAAGAACGCCCAGGCAATTTTCAGAAAGTCGCGGCGGGTGGGGGGGATGGGAGTATCGGACATGGTTGGTTCCTGTGCGATTGGTAAATAGTAATTGGCGATTGGTAATTAATGTGTGGCGGCGGGCATGTTCCAGGGAAGATAGAGCGCCATGCCAGGTCCGCGGAAGTAAACGCCGACGATGGTGAGGACAACGAAGGCGGTGAAGATGAACGCGGCGACGAACAGTACGCGCTCTTCGGTGTCGGCGTGGAAGTACTTGACCGTCCATTCGTCGAGCAGGATGATGGTGAAGAGGACGATGGCAAGCGGGATGAGTCCGTTTGAAATCAGCGCGTCCCAGGCAGGAAGCCAAAGCGTCCAGTTGAGGACAAATTCATCGAGCAAAATCCAGATGGGGGTAAGAATCAGCGCCATGCCGACGGCAAGGACTGTCAGCGAGCGTCCGCGCCGCGAGCGGAAATAAATCCCCACGCTTTGCTGGTTGATGTCGAAAAACGGCAGGAGGAACATGGCGAGGAGCCCCAGACTCGGCAGGATGATTGCGCCCACCAGCGGATGGAAGTGGAGCAGGAGTTCCTGCAAGCCCATGAAATACCACGGCGCTTTGGCGGGATTTGGGGATACGTCGGGGTTGGCGATGCCTTCAAGCGGGGCAGGCGTGAGCATGGAGAAAATCAAGAGCAGAGCAAAAGCCCCAATGGCGAAGACCAACTCGCGGCGGACGAGATGCGGAATCGTCGTCACGCGCTCAGGCTTGGGTTCGTCGGTCTGGTCAAGTTTCTTTGGCAGGGTCAATCCGCCGTCTTTGCGGACGCGCCAAAAGTGATAAGACATCAGTCCGAAAATCATCAGCGGGATAACCGAGATGTGCATGGAATAAAAATTGAGCAGGGTGTTCGCGCCGACTTCGGGTCCGCCGAGCAGGAGGCGGCTGAGCCAGCCCCCGATGAGCGGCACATAGTTAATGATGCTCGTACCGACGGTGATTGCCCAGAAGGCAAGCTGGTCCCAAGGCAGGAGGTAGCCCGTAAAGTTCGCGCCGACGATGAGCAAAAGCATGGCGACGCCAATCAGCCAGTTGAGTTCGCGCGGCGGACGGTACGCGCCCGTGGCAAAGACGCGGATTAGATGAAGCGCCGCGACGACAATAAGCAGGTTTGCGCTCCAGTGATGCAGGTTGCGGACGAGTTCTCCAAACCAGACGTTCGAGTTGATTTCGAGAATGTCGAGGTAGGCTTGCGGCGCGGCGGGCGTGTAATTGTTTTGCAAGACAACGCCTGTTAAACCGAGAACCGCCATGAGCAGGGCGGAGAGTCCCCCCAAACCCCAACTGTATGTCCAATTCATCGAAGCGACGGGGATTTTGCTGGGATGCAGATGCAGGATGAGGCTGTCCACCACCATGCGGATGCGCCCGCGGTCATCCACTGGGAGTCCTTCGGGGATGAGTCGCTCGCGCATTCGGTCGAGCATGGTTTCTTCTTTTTCGGGG
>JAIWOB010000144.1 GCA_020217065.1 Chloroflexota bacterium
GTCGGCGTTTCGTTGGTCATGGATTCTCCTGAAAAAATTCAATGGCTGAACCACGGAGACACGAAGACATGGAGAAAACCAAGTAAAAACCTCCGCGCCTTCGCGTCTCAGCGGTTACGCTTTTTACTTTCCCATTTTTATTTCGTTGGGATATAGCCCTTACAAAGAAATTGTAAAGAAACGATAAAGGACGGTCCGTCATAAATTTTGCACAACCTTGTCTGTGGCTTTAAACAATCTTTACATTCGAGTTTTATTATCAGGGCAAGTTACAAATCGGCGGGCTAAAGCCCTGCCTAATGGCATGGAAGCCCTTCGGGCTGACAGGCAGTCGGCTTCAGCCGACTTTCATGAAATGAGGCAGGAATTTATTCCGCCAGCGCAACACAATAGTCAAACTAATCAACCACCACAAGAGGTAAAAATGTTCAAAACGCTTAAAACCATCCTGGCGGGGATTCTCGCCGCAGTCATCGTCATCGCCATCGGGGCGAGCGTCTATACCGCGTTTGCCGCGCCTGGCGCAACCATCTTCCAGCCGCAGACTGCTTCCAGTGGGAACGGAAACGGCGGCAATGGCGGAGGGAATGGCAATGGCGGAAACGGCGCTGGGACATCCGCGCTGGACATCCCCGCCTCCAGCCTGAGCGCCGAAGAAGCCGCTTCATTGCTCTTCATGCGCGAGGAAGAAAAACTCGCCCGAGATGTGTACAACGCGCTCTACGCCGTCTGGGGTCAGCAGACCTTCTCAAACATCGCTTCCAGCGAGCAGAAACACATGGACGAAATCAAAGTCCTGCTCGACCGCTACGCGCTAACCGACCCCGCGCTCGACGCCGGCAAATTCACCAACCCTGACCTTCAGGCTTTGTACGCCCAACTTGTCGCGCAAGGGAGCGCCTCGCTGGCAGACGCTTTGAAAGTCGGCGCGGCAATCGAAGAAATTGACATCCGCGATTTGCAGACCCGCATATCCCAAACCGATAACGCCGACATTCAGCAGGTTTACGCCAATTTGATGAACGGCTCATACAGTCACCTGCAAGCCTTCACGGGCGTTTTGCTCAACCAAACGGGCGAAACCTACGCGCCGCAATATTTGACCGCCGAGCAATACCAGACCATCATCTCCAGCGCAGCCAATGGACAGGGCAATGGTCAAGGCAACGGCGGTCAAGGTCAAGGCGGACAGGGGCAGGGTGGTCAAGGTCAAGGTGGTCAGGGACAAGGCGGAAAGGGCTTGGCGGCAAGCGGCGCGCCACAAGCCAACATCGCCAGCGCGACCACTCTTCACGGCACAGTCGTCAGTTACGACCAGTTCGGCCTCAGCCTGACCCTCGATGATGGAACCGCGTTCTATGTTCAACTTGGCAACCCGCGCTATAACCAGTCCATTGGATTTGCGCCCGCTGTCGGCGAAAGCGTCACGGTCTACGGTTTCATTGGCAACGAGGGCTCGTACAGCGCCGTCACCGTCACGATGGACTCGACGGGACAGGTCTATGCCTTCCGCGACGAGATGGGGCGTCCGCTTTGGGCGGGCGGCAATGGCAACGGCAATGGCAACGGCAAGGGCGGCGGCGGAAACGGCAACGGCGGGGGAACGCATTAAATTCGCCAATCACGGAGACGCGGAGGCGCGGGGTTGAAAACTTCTCTGCGTCTCCGTGGTTCACGTTTTTTCAATTTACATTTGTCCGAATCGGGAGACGGCGGTGAAATTTCCAAAATTTCAACTCTTTCCAAAACGCGGCATCTGGGCGCGCAAGATTGTCCAAGTTTTGTTCTTTGCGCTGATTGCTTTTATCAGCGTCAACCACACCCTCGTCCGAAACGGCGGGGGCTTCGACTTTTTATCCAGCGCGTCGCTCCACGCCCTCTGTCCCTTTGGCGGGGTCGAGACGATGTTCCAATTATTGACCACAGGCGGGCTGATAAAGAAAGTCCGCGATTCATCCATCATCCTGCTCGGTTTGGTGTTGATTCTCTCCCTGCTGCTGGGTCCCGTTTTCTGCGGCTGGGTCTGCCCGCTGGGGACGATTCAAGAGTGGTTCGGCAAGTTGGGGCGCAAATGGCTTGGCAACAAAATGTATAACAAGTTCGTCCCACGCAAACTCGACCAGGTCTTGCGGTATCTACGCTACGGAGTTTTCGCCTGGGTTTTGTACGCGACCTTTACCAGCGCGCAACTTGTCTTCCAATCTTACGACCCTTACTTTGCCCTCTTTAATTTTTGGACGGGCGAAGCGACCATTACCGCCATGTTGATTTTGGAAAGCGCGCTGCTCCTCAGCCTTTTAATCGAACGCCCGTGGTGCAAATATGCCTGTCCCTTTGGGGCGTTGCTCGGTTTGAGCAACCTGTTCCGCCTTTTCACCATCCGCCGCGATGCGGGAGCGTGCAACCTCAAAGGGGACGCCTGCTCCATGCTTTGTCCAATGAATATAGACATCAGCAAAAAGTCGGTCATCCGCGACCATCAATGTATCACCTGTATGGAATGCACTTCCGAGGCGCGCTGTCCGGTAAAGGATGCGGTGTATTTGGGATTGGGAGGTATGGAATGAGACTGAATTCAAAAGTCGTGGGAATCATCGTGCTGGCGGTGATGTTTGGCGGAATCTACCTGACGGCTGGCTTGGGCTGGTGGCAGACTGCCGGCGGCGGGAGGGGCGCGGGCAATCACAACGGCGCAGGCGAATCCCCGCCCGAAGTGACGGTTTTGCGCGGCTCTATCATCAGCAGCGACAGGCGTGGAATAACCATCGCCGCCGCCGATGGACAATCGCTCTACATCGAACTTGGCAATCCCCGCTACAACCGTTCTATTGGGTTTGCTCCACAACTTGGCGAGCAAGTTACGGCGCAGGCGTTTATCCCGGAAGGCAAAACCGCGTACAGCGCCGTCACTGTCACCCTTGACCGCACGGGACAGGTATACGTCTTCCGCGATACATTGGGTCAGCCGTTATGGTCGGGGAATCATGCCGAGTGAGAACCTTGCCGTTTTGACGGGCGCCGCTAGCCCTCGTCAGAACCGGACGCCCCACCCCGTATCCAAACCTTCTTTCCAACGTCATACAGGATAAGACAACGTGCTTTCAGAACAGGAACTTTTGACTCAGGCAGGACAATTCGATACGCGCGCGCTGGCGGAAATTTACGACCTTTACAGCCCGCGCCTCTATCGCTATGCCGCGCGCCTGCTGGGCGATGATAATGCGGCGGAAGATTGCGTCGCCGAGACCTTCAGCCGCTTTTTGAAAGCCCTGCGGTCAGGCAAAGGTCCGCGCGATTATCTGCAAGCCTATCTTTTCCGCGCAGCGCACAACCTGATTGTGGACCACTACCGCCGCCAGCCTGTGACCGAAGAGCTTGACGATAACCTGCCTGAATCGGAAACCGTCGAGGAGACCGCCGCCCTGAATCTAAGTCAAAGTCGCGTGCGCGAAGCCCTATTTCAGTTGACCAGCGACCAGCGGCAGGTGGTGGCGCTCAAGTTTCTCGAAGGCTGGGATAACGAAGCGATTGCACAGGCGTTGAATAAACCCGTTGGCGCAATCAAGTCCCTGCAACATCGCGCGCTGGCTCAATTGCAAAAACTTTTGCTGGATGAGGCGTAAAGATGAAAGACAATGAACTCGACCCCCGATTGGCTGAACTGCTCAATGAATTGAAGTCCGCGCCGGAGCGCAATTCCCGCGCCGCATTGCGCGGAAAAAACAAATTCCTTGCCGAAGCCGTATCCCTGAGTGAAAGCCGGCGTCATAGCGGGTGGAAGATAATCTTTCACCTAAAGGAGAAATTTGCCATGAACCTCATCGTATCCGTTTTGGTTATTGCCGGCTTATTGTTTGGAGGCGGCGCAACCGTTTCCGCCGCGCAGGATGCCTTGCCGACCGACGCCCTGTACCCAATCAAACTTTTGAGCGAAGACGCGCAGTTATGGCTCAATGGCGACCCTGCCGCTGAAATCGAGCTGCTCTTGCAGCAGGCGCAAACCCGCACTCAAGAAATGGCGGCATTGGAAGAAAAAGGCGTTATCCCGCCCCAAGCCTTGACAACCCGCGCTCAAGAACGCATCCATCAGGCGCTTGAAGTCGCAGCCACGCTGGAAGAAACCAAAGTCGCCGACACGCTGCTGCAAATCCGCGACCGGCTGCAAACCCAGGACAGGCTGTTGAGTCAGTTGCAGGATGGAACCTGCGCCGGCTGCGAACCCGCCCTCGACCAAACCCGCGACATGCTCCGCGAACAACTGCGTTTGGTGGAAGACGGTTTGGCTGACCCCGCCGGCTTCATCTACCGCCACCGCAACCAGAACGGCATTCCGACGCCCGAACCGACCGAAGCCCCTGTGACCGAGGAGCCAACGGCAGTCCCGACCGAAGAGCCTGCCGCCGCTATAGAGCCAACCGCCGCCGAAGTCCCCGCCGTCACACCGCAGGCTTCTTGCACCCCGGCGCTGGATGGGACCGGACTGCAGAATGGAAACATGGGGTCTTCCCAGCAGCAGAATGGAAACGGCGAACCGCCTGCCGAGCCTGGGAATAATGGCGCAGGGAACGGTCAACAAAATGGCGGAAAGCCGTAACTGCCTGCGACTTGAAAAAAAGAGAGCCGCCTGTAAAGCGGCTCTTCTTTATTCGTGAAACAGTTTTTCCCCCGCCCGTATCGCCACCCTCAAGCGATTTTCGGCAGGCGTGATTGGGCAAGACCACATCTCATTGTAGGCGCAGTAGGGATTGTAGGCGAGGTTAAAATCCACGATGAAATGATTTCCCGGCAGCGGCTCAGGTTCGAGATAGCGGCCCGCGGGGTAAGTTTCGCTCCCCGCAAGCGAATCCACAAACGGCAGGAAGAATCCGTGTTCGCTCTGGTAGATGGTCAACTCCGCTTCCGTGTCGTCCACCGCGAATTTGAATTTGCCGTACCTTCGGTAAGTTTGCGCATTCCCTGTCGTGGTTTGCATTTCGACTTCTTCTTTGACGGGAAATTCCTGCACTTTGACTTCGAGGCTCAGCGCCTTATTTTCAGGGAAATAATTCAAGCCGCGAAAATTACGCCGCTGCTCCCTTGTCAGCGGGCTTTGCGGATGGCGCGCGAAGAACTCGTCCTTCTCCGCGCGAAAAGATTCCAAGTCGAACATAGATTCCTCCGGTAAAGCGAAAACGCTCTAAAACGTAGACAGTCGCGTCCCTCGAATTCTTACGCATGGACAACCTTCCCCTTGCCAATTCAACTGGATTATGCTATTTTTAGCCGCAAGGATAAGGCGCAAGATAATGGATGTCCAGAAAACCGTCATGATTATCGAAGACGAAGCCGACGCCGCCGAAATGTTCGCGGAAATGATGCGCGTTAACGGTTTTCGCGTGCTGAAAATGTATTCCAGCGCGCCCGCTATTCCCATTATCCTGAAAGAAAAACCTGACGTAATTATCCTGGATATTATGATGCCAGACATCTCCGGCTTGGAAGTCCTGCGGTATATGCGCCGCGAACCGGACCTTTCGCATATTCCGGTGATTGTCGTTTCCGCAAAAAGCATGCCCGGCGACATCAAAACCGGGCTTGAGGCGGGAGCGTCCATGTACCTCACCAAGCCGGTCGGTTTTCTCGACCTCAAGCAAGCGGTGGAGAAGGTTTTGAGCGGGTCACAAAACATCGAATGAGTCTTTTGCGCGTTTTTGTCGCCATCGAGCTGCCGGCGTCTGTCCGCGACGCAATTTACAAACAAACCAGCGCGCTCCGTCAAAATCTCAGCGGGGGGGATATCCGCTGGGTCCCCGTCCAAAATATGCACTTGACTTTGAAATTTCTTGGGGAGACAGCCGCTTCACATCTGGACTTTTTGAGGCAAATGCTCAGCCATGAAGCCGCCCTGCATTCTCCCTTTGAGATACAAATTGGCGGGGTTGGTTGTTTTCCAAACCAGCGGACGCCCCGCGTCTTATGGGTAGCCGTTCGCGCTCCGTCGGAATTGAGCGCCCTGCAGCGGGGAATTGAGGCGGGCGCGGCGCGCTTGGGTTACAAACCTGAGGCGCGCCCCTTCGCTCCTCATTTGACCCTTGGACGCGTGCGCGAGAGCGCCAGCCTGAGCGAGAGGCAAAACATCCGCGCTGCGCTCGCCGCCGTCCAAACGGGAAACGTCGCAACTGTTCGCGTGGAGGCGGTCCATCTTTTCAAGAGCGACCTCCAGCCCGGCGGCTCCGTTTACTCCAAATTATTTTCCGCATCCTTATCTAAATCCAAACCGTGAGGTGCAACCTGAATACGCTTGAACTTGCCCGCGAAATCGTAAACTCCCTGGAGGATAAAAAAGGGGAAGATATTGTTCTGATGGATTTAAAGAACGTCGTTTCTTTTACCGATTATTTCATTATCTGCACCGGCACCAGCGACCGGATGCTCGACGCGCTTGCCGACGCCGCCGTCGAAGACATCCGTAAAAAACACAGAAAGAAAGGCAAAAAACAAGGGCTTGCCCGCGACGGCTGGGTGGTGGTGGATTATGGCGACATCGTCGTTCATCTTTTTTCTCCCGACCAGCGTGATTTTTACAATCTGGAAGAGTTATGGAAGGACGGAAAGGTCTTGTTGAGGTTACAGTAAGTTTGTAAGCGGTCGTTGGCTTTTCGGGGGCTGCCCCCCGGCAGAGACGAATTCTCTGGGCGGGCGCAAAAGCCAAAATAAAAGCGTTCCACTCCTCGCGGCTTGGAACGCTTTTCTTTGAAAACGCGTTTTCTTGTTTCTTTGCCTACGCTTGACTCTTCTCGAAAACCCAGGCGTCCACGGCGCGAGTCCACTCGACCAGTTCCTCCTTCTTGAACCAAAGGGCAACTTCGCGTTCGCCGGTCTCGGGTTTGTCGGAAGCGTGAATCAAGTTGCGTCCCACTTCAAGGGCGAAATCATGACGAATGGTGCCAGGCGCGGCTTCGGCGGGCTTGGTCGAGCCGACAGTTTGACGCACGGCGGCGACCGCGTTGGGTCCCTCCCAAACCATCGCCATCACCGGCGCCGAAGTAATATAAGCAATCAAGCCGTCGTAGAAGGGCTTGCCCTTATGCTCGGCGTAATGACTTTCAGCCAACTCCTTGCTCACTTGAATGAATTTTGCGGCGACCAAGCGAAGACCGCGGCGTTCAAAGCGGGCAATCGACTCTCCAATCAAGCCGCGCTGCACGCCGTCAGGTTTTACAAGCACGAGCGTTCTTTCCACAGAAAATCCTCCAAAATAGAATATAGCGAATCAGCGAATCAACGATTCTAATTTCGCCGATTCGACGACTCGCGGAATCAACGTATCAACTCTTCAGCCTTGTTATAGGCTTCAAGGGCTTCCTTCAGGCGATTGGCGCGCATGTAAGCGTCGCCCAACGTCTGCCAAATTCCAACCTCCACCGGATACCGATAAATGGACTCGGTCAGGTCGCGGATGGTTTCTTCGATATGCTTCCCCTTTTTGATTAGCTTCCCATAATGCGCCAGCGCGGCGGGGATGTCTCCACGGTCTAGTTCGCTCTTTGCCAGACTCAACGCCGCAATGGCGTTTTCCGGCTGTTTTCTGGGCGAGAGGGCGGGTTTCTTTTTCTTGGGTGCAGGCGTAAATTCCTTAACCGAAACGGGCGTTTCAGGAACGGACGGGGTGGGCGGCGGCGGCACAAAGGCGCGTTCGGCGGCGGGCTTTTCGATTTCGACCTGCGGCTCAAGCGGATGCCAGTCGGAGGGGCGGGTTGGGGTGGGCGGGTATTCCGGTCCTTCGTTTTCCCATTGTTCGCGAAGTTTCCACGGCGGAACGTCGTCTTGAACAACAGACTCCGTTTCCGCGTTTTCCGTCAGCCATTCCGGCAGGCTTTCCTTTTCTTCAAGCGCTTCGTCGTTTTCCTCCAACCAGGGCGGCAAAGACGAAGACGCCGTTTCCGGTTGGGCGGGTTTCTGCATAGCGGGTTGGACAGACGACCTGGACTGCGAGTCGAACAAGATTGAATCCGGGGTGGGCATGGATTCAAAAGGAAGCCCCGGTTCGTCGTCCAGGCTGTTGAGCCAACTGGTCAGGTCGCTTTCGCCTCCAGCGGAAGTTTGCGGGGCGGTTTCTTTTTCCAGTCCTGCCAGCCAATCGGGCAATTGTTCGGCAGGCTGGGCGTCCACGGCGGAGCGTTCAGTTTTTTCTTCTTCGGCTGAAGCCGGTTCGCGCAGCCATTCAGGAATTTCACCGCGTTCCAATGCCTTGGGTTCTTCGAACCACTCCAGCGCCGCCTGTTCTTCGCTGGAAAGTTTTTTCTCTTCCTGTTCGTCAAGGCTGCGAAGCCAGTCGCTTGCAGCGTTTACCGGCGGAGCGGCGGAAGCGCTCTCAAACTCCGCAAAGAATTGCTCTCCGACATTGAGGGCATGTTCTACAATTTCAGGTTTTTCTTGCGGCACTGGGGTCTCCGCTTCGGCAAGGGATTGCGCCTGAACAACCCATTCGGGCGGCTTTTCGCTGCGTTTGCTTGGGTCGGTGACCAGTTCTTCCGGTTTGGCGCCATGCTTGGCGGCGAGGGATTCCAGCCACGCCACGGCGTCGTCTTGTTCCTGCGCCGACGCGCCAAGATTTTCCACCGAGGAGGGGGGAGTCTCCTGCCCCAAAGCCTGCGCCTGAGCGACCCATTCGGGCGGCTTTTCGCTGCGTTTGCTTGGGTCGGTGACCAGTTCTTCCGGTTTGGCGCCATGCTTGGCGGCAAGGGATTCCAGCCACGCCACGGCGTCGTCCTGTTCCTGCGCCGACGCGCCTAAACTGTCTGCCGCAAAAGCAGGGGCGGATTTTGGTTCGCCGGCGTCCAAACTTTTGAGCCAATCGGGAATGTCCTCTGCCGGGGCGGCTTCGGAATTTTCCGTCTTTTCCAGCCCGCTCAACCAGTCGGGGACTTCTTCTGCGGGAGCGGACGCAGTTTCCGTCTTTTCCAGCCCGCTCAGCCAGTCGGGGACTTCTTCTGCGGGAGCGGTTTCCTTTTTATCCAAATCGTTCAACCAATCGGCAACGGAATCGGCGGCGGGTTCGGCGGGCGATTTATCTTCAAGTTCCTTCAACCAGGCGGCGGTCGCATCCAGCGGGGTGGATTCAGCGGGGGCTTCTTTCAGCCAGTCTGGGATTTCGCCGGCAGTCTTTTCTGCGGTTGAAGAATCTCCGTCAAGCCAGTTGGGAATGTCCAAGTCTTGCGGCGGCTGCGGAGCGGGAGTCGAATCTGCCGCGACAGGTTCCTGCGCTTTGAGCCAATCGGGAATCTCAGCGGGGGTCAAACCGCCGGCGGGTTCTTCGTCAAAGATAGAAGTCGGCTGTTCGGGAGCGGTAGAGGCTCCCCATCCAGCCTGACGAAGAAAATCTGGGATTTCCTCTTCGGGCTGGGGACGGACGGAGGATTCAGGGGGGACGCCGGCTTTGAGCCATTCGGGCTGGGCTGCTTCGGACGCGGCGGCGGCGGAGCCGAGGCTGAGGGCGGGCGTCCAGCCCTGGGGAGCGGCTTCCGCTTCTTCTTTGTAATCGAGTTTTTCAAGGTTGACGGCGGCGTCTGGAACTTCGTGAGACAGGAAGATAGACCCTCTGGCAAAATTGGCGTAAGGGTCCATCTCGCCCACACGCATCCGATAGACCTGAGTGCTTTCCGCCGCGGCGGTGGCGGGGAGCAGGTCCACCATGATACGGTTGGCGTCAAAGCAATAGGCGTAGCGTTTTAGAAGTTGGGCGCACATGTCGGATGCGTCCGCTTTTTGTCCGCTGCGGAAGTAAGCGCGCGCCAGCAAGACTTGCATGTCGGCGCGGTCCGGTTCTTGGGTGAGAATGGCGCGAATTTCGGCGATGGCTTGCGGATACAATTCTCCCTGCACGTAAAGGTGAGAAAGGGCGCCGCGCGTCATGCGAATTTTGGGCGGTTCCACGCCGTCGCGCCGCCCGTAGAGTCGTTGCAGCTCGCTTTGGATTGCCGCATTCGAGGATTGCGTCTCGAAGGCGCGTTCCATGTGC
>JAIWOB010000145.1 GCA_020217065.1 Chloroflexota bacterium
CAGATAGCGTCGTCCAGACGGTTCTGCTCGTCGCGGATGATGCCCATGCCGACGTGCGCCACAAAGTCGTCGGGCGCCGCCATCAAGAGCCGGCTGAAGATATCCTCCGCTTCGGCGTAGCGTTTTGATTCCAGGTATGCCTTTCCCAAGAGACGGTAAGTCGCCAAGTGTTTTGGAAAAGTTCGCAAGATGTGATGACAATGCGCAATCGCCTCGGGATTTCGCCCCTGGTCCATGAGGCTTTCTATCTCACGATTGTAAATTCTCAAAGAAACTTTTGCCATTGCCGTTTTCCTGGTCTCAAGAAATGAATCGAACGGTTGATTTTTCTATTTTACCCGTAAAACAGCGGGAGCGGCGGTACAAATTCGTCGCTAAAACGATAAGCGGAGAGTACATTGGTACGGGCTTCCGCCAGTTTTTTCTCGTCGTTCGCGTGGATTTCAAACAGCGGTTCGCCCGCTTCAACCTTGTCGCCGACCTTTTTATGGATAAGGAAGCCGACAGCGCGGTCAATCGGGTCGCCTTTTTTGGCGCGTCCTGCGCCCAACGCCGCCGCCGCCTCGCCCACCAGGCGGGCATGGACCTGGGAGACGAAGCCGCTGCGGGGGGATTTGACGGTTTCGATAAATTTCGCCCGCTCAAAACGCCCGATATCGTCAATATAGGCGACATCGCCGCCCTGAGCCTGAATCAGGACGCGGAGTTTTTCCAGCGCGCCGCCGTCTTCAATGGACCTTTGCGCCATCTCCCGCCCTTCTTGCAAATTCTTCGCCCGCCCGCCCAAAACCAAAAGATGCGCCGCCACATGCAGGCAATGCTCGTAATAATCGCGCGGGGCGCGTCCGCGCAGCAATTCGATGGCTTCGACCATTTCGAGCGCGTTACCCACCGCTGAACCGAGGGGCTGGTTCATATCCGAAAGCAGGGCGACGGTCTTGCGTCCCGCCAGCCGTCCAATATCCATCATCAAATCGGCGAGGACGCGGGCTTCTTCGAGGGTCTGCATGAACGCTCCAAGCCCCACTTTGACATCCAGTACGATTGCCTGCGCGCCCGCCGCAATTTTCTTGGACATGATGGAAGAGGCAATCAGCGGCATGGACGGCACGGTGCCGGTCACGTCGCGCAGGGCGTACAGTTTCCCGTCGGCTGGCGCAAGGTCGAGCGACTGCCCGGTCAACACGATGCCTTTTTCCTTCAATTGCTTCTTGAATTCTTCCGTGGTCAAATCGCAGCGATAACCCGGCACAGACTCCAACTTGTCGAGCGTGCCGCCGGTGAAGCCAAGCCCGCGCCCGGACATTTTTCCAACGGGCAGACCGCAAGCCGCGACCATCGGCATGACCGAGATGCTGGTTTTGTCGCCTACGCCGCCGGAGGAGTGCTTATCCACGGCGATGTCCACCACTTGAGATAAATCCAGCGTCTGTCCGGAATGAGCCATCGCCAGAGTCAGAGCCGTTGTTTCGGCGGGGGTCATTCCGTTTAAGAGAACCGCCATGGCAAAGGCGGCTGCCTGATAATCGGGAATTTGCCCCGCGACAAATCCATGAATGAAAAACTCGATTTCTTCCCGGCTTAATTCGCGTTTGTCTCTCTTTTGGATGATGATGTCTACCGCGCGCATTTGAAATCTCCTTGTCTGAATCCTATTGTATCGCAAAGCGTAGCGAAAGGATGAGCGACGGAGGGCGAAAAAAGCCGTGAACGAAAACGCCCACGACTCCATCTTGACTTCCCGCTTTTTGCCCGTTACTTTTTGACTAATTTCTGCCCTTCCCTGCTATCCTGCACCGACCAGCCTAGGACGGAGATTTTGTCTCGCAGACGGTCTGATTCGGCGAAGTCTTTTCGGTCGCGGGCGGATTTTCTTTCTTCGAGCAGGGCAAGGACTTCGGCGGGCGGGGCGTCGTCTTCGGGCGGACTCGCCTGCCGAAGCAGGTCCCAAACGTCGGGTCGGATTCCCGCTTCGAGGCTTGCGGGCGGCTGGAATCCTCCCAATTCATTAAGCGGGAATTTCGCGCCGGCGGGGTAAATCTTCGCAGCGTCCGATTTCAACACCGAAACCGAACTGACTCCGGCGACTTCGCAACATTCCGCCTCGAAATCGAAGACGACGCCGGAATGCTCGTCCAGCCCCAATACGATGTCCCCCGGCGGTAAAAGGCTGCGCCAACGCTCGAAGCGCTCGATGCCGAAGAAACAGCGGCTGGTGTCGAGGTCAACGCCGCCGTCGGCGTTGTTCCAATGCGGGACGAAGGAGAGGTTCATGCCATAATCCGCGAACAGGTCGAGTCCGCGCTTGGTATGCACGTCTTCGCCCACCTTGTAAACCTCGTATACCGGCAGCGCCCATGCGCCGATGGAAATGGTTGCGGCGGAAGCGAATACCAGCGTAGCCCCCAGCCTGTGCCGCGCGCGAAGGATGTCCCATGCGAGGCTGCCTTGCAGTTGGCGTACGGCGTAAGTGGGGCTGCCCGGTCCCATGAATATCAGATTCGCGGTTAGTAAAGGTTTTAGAATGTCGGGATTGTCCGGGCTGAATTCTGTCCCTTTTTTACGGGCGGGGATGAGGTGAATGGCTGGTTTATAGTTTTGCAAACGGCTCTCGAGGAAGTCCGCCACGCGTCCAGCCACTTGGGGGGAATTTAACTCAAAGCCGGCGGGAGTCTCCATGACGGCAATCCGCAAGGGGGAAGAGACAAGGCGCGCCAGGGCTTCAAAAATGCGCCCGCCCGCAAGAGAAGTTTCGCCTGAGCCAAGAAAGGCAATTCGTCCAATCGTCACGCTAATTGGATGAGGCGGCGACCTGGTCTATTACATTCAAAAAGACTTCATTTTCGGGGATGTCTGTCATATTCGAACCGTAATGCAGGTAACGGATTCTCGCTTCGAGGTCAATGACGCAGTTCAGCGGCATTCGTCCCAATTTGAAAAGGTTGACTTCCTGACGGTACAAGCGTGGGACAACCGCTTTCGGGTCGGGCAGCCCGATGTAGGGAATATTTTCCTTTTTCCAATAGGCTTCGAACGCGCTTTGGCTGTCAACGCCGATTGCGAGAATCTCCGCGCCGCGCGAGACAAATTCCGCATAACCGTCTCTCATGCGCGCCAACTGCGCGCGGCAGTAGGGTCACATGAAACCGCGCAGGAAGGCAAGCACAACCGTCTTCTTTCCGCGAAAATCGGAAAGGCGAACCGGTTTTCCATGTACGTCCGCGAGTTCGAAGTCGGGGGCGGGCTCGCCAGGGGTGAGAATGGTCGCTTTCATTGGTGCAATTCCTTCAAAAATTCGACTGTTGCGGCGGCGGCTTGCGCCCATTGTTCTTCGGGAGAGATTGCCGCCGGCTTATCGCCCTCCTGCGGTCCATAAGAGCCAAACTGAGCGTGATTGCCGCCTTCGATGACAACGTACCGCGTATCGGCCGGCAGGAGGAGTTTTTTCTCTTCAAAGGTTTCCATGCCAGCCATGTCGTTTGAGCCGTAAATCGAGAGCGTTTTGAGGTTTGTCTTCTTGAGCGAATCGTCGGCGGGATAGGAGGCGAAGAATATGACCGCCTCCAGTTGGTTCGGGTGATTTTTAGCGAACACGGAAGCCATGGCTCCGCCGAGGGAATGCCCGCCAACCGCCCAAGTTTGAATCTCCGGGCGCCGCTCCTGCACCCGCGCCGCCGCTTCGATATCGAAAAAAGCCAGATTAAGGGGCGCAGGCGCAAGCGCCACAAAATATCCGCTTTCGGCAATCATCCGTAAAACAGGCGCATACGCCCGATAGTCCACGCGTCCGCCGGGGTAAAAGATAAAGCCAACGGCGGGCGTCGCCTCAACGGGAGTAAACGTGTAAACGCCGTCTTCAAGTTTTACTTCAACCAGCGCATCGGAGTTTAAGGCTTGCAGGGCGGGGTCGCCGGGCGGGTAGGCGTCATTTGCCCAAACGACAAACGCCGCCGCTGCAATGACCAAAGACGCAAGCGAAATCATTACAGCCCGCTTCAAAATTTTTTTCATGCTATCTGTCCTTGTCTGAAATTTCCTTTGCCCTCTTCCAGATTTCATCGAACATTTCCGCGGTCAGTTTTCCCGTTAACGTATTTTGCTGGCTGGGGTGGTAAGAGCCAATCAAGAATGAAGGATGAGGGAGCAAGGATGAAGGTTCAAGGGCGTAAACTACGCCGTGCGAGAAATCAAGACCGCGAAGCGAAAAGATTTTGAAGATTCTGTCGAATGCGATTTTACCCAGGCAGACGATGACCTTTGGCTGGAGAATTTGAATCTCGCGTTCGAGATAAGGCTGGCAGGCGGTCAACTCTGCGGGAGTGGGCTTGTTATCCGGCGGAACGCAGCGCGCAGACGCGGTGATATACAGGTCTTTAAGCGTCATGCCGTCGTTTCTCGATTTCGCTTCCGCCTGGCTTGCGAATCCAGCCCGCCGCAAGGCTGGAAATAGAAAGTCGCCCGAGGCGTCGCCGGTGAACTGGCGTCCGGTGCGGTTGGAGCCGTGCGCGCCGGGGGCAAGTCCCACCACGAGGATGCGCGCTTTCGGGTCGCCGAATCCTGGAACGGGCTTTCCCCAATATTCCTGGTCTTTATACGCCTTGCGCCTGACGCGCGCCACTTCCTCGCGCCATTCCACCAGGCGCGGACATTTGCGGCATTGGATGATTTCCCGATTAAGCGATTCGAGCGGATGCAATGGGACAGGCTCTTACGGTCGCGCTTGCGGCATGACGGTCAGGCTACAAAGGCGACCTACAGTTTCAAAAAAACGACGGGATGCGCTCCCATCGCCTCTATTTGGTATTTTCAAGCACATCGAGCAGGGCTTCGTATTCCTCTTCGCAATGAGAACACATGTCAAGGTGTTCGCGCACCAAGGGCATGAGTTTCTCGGCGTCATGCGACTGAACTTCCTTTTCGACAAACTCGTCGAGGCGGTTGAACATTTCATCGCAGGACATTTCCTCGGCGCGCACGCGTTCCAAAATTTGCAGGAACTTGACGATGACCTCGTCTTGCAACTCCTCTTTTTGACGGGGCGCAAAGAGGCTTTGAATGCGTTGAAAAAGGCTTTTGATGTTCATGATGAAAATTTGACGGCTAATCTAATATTAATCTTACCTGCTTTCAAAAGCCGTCAGGAGGTCCTGCGGAGTGAGGTCTTCGAGGGCAAGGCGCTTCTTCAAGCGCAGACGAGCGTCGTGCAGGAGTTTATAGAGCGCGTTGCGATTGGTTTTCATGCGCCGTGCAGCCTCTTCCATTGGCATATCCTGGATGCCGAGCAGCACAAGCGCTTCGCGCTGTTTGGGCGTCAGTTCCTCTTCCAAAATGCGGCGGACGCGGGCGAACATATCGGCGCGTTCCGCTGAAGATTCGGGAGAGGCTTGGGAATCGGCAAGCAGCCCGGAAGGCGGAGGGGCGTCTTCGTTTTCGGTCAATTCTTCAAGCGAGGAGTCCCTCCAGCGCTTGCGGCGGAGTTCGGTCAACGCAAGGCGGATGGCGATTTTATGCGCCCAGGTGGTAAACATGCTGCGCCCCTCAAAAGTATCCAACTGGTCAAGCACGCGCAACAGGGTTTCCTGCGTCACTTCCTCCACCAAAGGTTGAAAGAGGGGCGAATCCGCCGAAAGCCAGCGGGTAAGCGCGTAAGGCAGCCCCTTTTGGATGATTTCCCTCAGGTCGTGAAGCGCTTCTTCATGCGCTAAACCGGAAGAGCGCAAGTCTGCAAGCCAGGATTCGTTGCTGCGAGCGTTCATAGCGGTTGCATTATAAAAGAAAAAAAGTTTGAAAATTGGATTCTTATGAAACTATGAGATTTTTTTGACGTTAAATTTTCTCCGTAATAAACGCCTTCAATTTCCTCATCCACAGATGTCTTATGGCGTTTTTGATAATATCCATTCAAGCGAGATGCCTTTCCAAATCCGCTTCCGAGGTTTTCTCCAGCCATTCGCAAACCGCGAGCGTATTTTCGCGGAAGGAGCCGCCCGGCGCGAATTTTTTATCAAACAGGGCGCTGCCAATGGTGAAGCCCCACGCGCCCGCCCGCCAGACTTCCGCGATACGGCGGAACGAATCTATCGAACCCGCCGATACGACCGGCACGCCGACGGCTTTGACCACCTCCGTCAGCAGTTGACGCGCGTCGCCGACGTAGCGATAACTCAGCAAATCCATGCCGGGGACGCCTTTGCCTTCCAAAAATTTCGCGTGCGCCACCACCTCTTCGACGCTTCCGTCCATGACGCTGGGATGTCCGAAGATATGCCCGGGAAATGGATAATATTTGATTGGTTTATCCTTGAGATAGTCCAGAATCGAATCGAAGAAAACCGTCCCCATCAGGACGTCGAACCCAGCCTCCACTGCAATTTTCGCGCCGCGCAAGCCTTCCTCTTCGGAAAGGCTGACCACTTCAAGATAAGCGGTCTTGCCGGCGTCTTTCATCTCGCGCACCAGCGCTTTCATCTCCTGCGGCGGAAGCCCGACATCCTTAAATCCCCAATGCGTTACGGGCGCATCCCTGCATTCGCGGAAAATATCCAAAGCGTCCTTGACGGTTGTATCGTTATAGGTGAGCATCAAAATAAATTCAGGTTTCATTTTGTTGGGTCTCCTGTTTGAATCATACCCCAACACAGGATAAAATTGGCAAATGAATAACGAACCTCTCCTAAACGTAAAATGCTTCCTGCTTGATATGGACGGGACCTTCAACCTCGGCGACGGACTGATTGACGGCTCCCTCTATTTCATCGAGACCCTGCGCGAACTCGGCAAAGATTTTCTGTTTCTGACGAACAATTCGTCCAAGCATCGCGGTTTATACGCGGAGAAAATCACCCGCCTCGGACTTCCCATTTCCGACGAGAAGGTTTTCACTTCCGGCGAAGCCACCGCCCTGTATCTTCGGCGCGAATACGAGGCTGCAAAAGTGTATGTGGTCGGCACGCCCGCATTGGAGGAAGAATTCCAGCATCATGGTTTCCAACTCGAAGAGGAGAATCCGCAATTGGTCGTGCTTGGTTTCGACACCACGCTGACTTACAAGAAGTTATGGAAGTTATGCGACTTCGCCCGCGCCGGGCTGCCCTACATCGCCACGCACCCCGACTTTAACTGCCCGACCGAGACCGGCTACATGCCCGACATCGGCGCGATGATTGCCTTTGTCCGCGCGGCGACAGGGCGAGAACCAGACCTTGTCGTCGGCAAACCCAACCGTATGATTGTGGACGCCGTTTCGCAGAAATACGGTTACGCCATTGAAGAAATGGCGATGGTCGGCGACCGGCTTTACACAGACATTGCGCTTGGGCAGACATCGGGAATCGCCACCTGCCTGGTGTTAAGCGGCGAGACCCGCCCCGAAGAGGTCGCGCATACCCCGTTCCAACCCACCTATATTTTCGAACATCTCGGTAAAATCGCAGACTGGCTGAAGGCTCATGCGCGGGAAATCGAACAAAGCGGCTCTTCGCCGTCAACGGGAAAACGGAAAGGTTAGCGCGCCGCATTCTATAAAAAGCGCAACCCTTTCCAAGAAACGAGGCTGGGGCGGCGACTCTTCCATCCCGCTTCGCAGCCCCGGCGGAGCGCTGATTTCTTCCTTGACGCACTGAACATCTGTGCTATACTCGCGCCATATAAACGACAGGAGAATGAACATGCCAAGAAAACCCCGCGCAGCGGAAGCCCCCGCGCAAACTCAAAATATTGACAACGCCAGACGCGCCGTCCTCGATAAAGCGGTCGGCGACATCATCAAACGGTACGGCGACGGTTCGATTATGAGGCTCGGCGAAGCGCAAGGCATGGTCACCGAAGTCATCCCCAGCGGTTCGCTTTCCCTCGACATCGCTCTCGGCGTGGGCGGCATTCCCCGCGGGCGCGTCATCGAAATCTATGGACCCGAGTCTTCGGGCAAGACCACCCTTTGCCAGCATATTGTCGCCGAAGCCCAAAAATTGGGAGGCACCGCCGCCTTCATTGACATGGAACACGCGCTCGACCCTTCATACGCCGCCAAAGTCGGCGTGGACATTGACAACCTGCTCGTCTCCCAACCCGACACGGGAGAGCAAGCCCTGGAAATCGCCGAAACCCTTGTGCGCTCCGGCGCGGTGGATGTGGTGGTGGTCGACTCGGTCGCCGCCCTCGTCCCCCGCTCCGAAATCGAAGGCGATATGGGCGACGCGACAATGGGCGTGCAGGCGCGCCTGATGTCGCAAGCGCTGCGTAAACTTTCCGGCGCCATCAACCAGACCAAGACCTCGGTGATTTTCACCAACCAACTGCGCCAGAAAATCGGCGTGATGTTCGGCAACCCCGAAACCACCACCGGAGGGCAGGCGCTCAAATTCTACGCCTCCGTCCGCCTCGACGTGCGCCGCATTCAATCCATCAAGGTCGGCGAAGAAGTCATCGGCAACCGCACCCGCGTCAAGGTGGTCAAGAATAAAGTTGCGCCGCCTTTCCGCACCGCCGAGTTTGACATCATGTTCAACGAAGGCATCTCAAAGGCTGGCGACGTCCTCGACCTGGCGACCAAATTTGAGGTCATCACAAAACGCGGCGCGTTCTTCTCTTACGGCGACATCCGCATCGGGCAGGGACGCGAAAACGCCAAGGATTATCTCCGCCTCAACCCCGATATGATGGCGGAAATCGAAGCCGTCATCCGTCAGAAGGCGCTCAGCGGCGAGATAGCCCTTCCGCTGGATATGAGCGGCGACGGAGTCAACGCGCTGGACGCCGGGGCAATCGAAGAGGAATTGTAAAACGCCTAAAAACTTCCGAAGATTTCAAACCTTCGGAAGTTTTTGTGTTTTAATCGAGATATGTTTCGACCCCGCCCAAACCTGATTGCTCTTTTTATGGTTTTGACCTTCGCTCAGGCTTGCGCGCCCCCAACCGCTCCCACGCCTTTTCGCCCCCCTACCCCGCTCCCGCCGACAAGCGTTTCCACAGCGACATCCCCCCCCGCCGTCCAAACCGTCCCGTCCACGCCAACCATCGAAGAAACGCCCACTGCAGGTCCATGTTTTAACGCCTTGGAATTTATTTCCGATGTCACCATCCCAGACGGCACGACGGTATCGGCTGGCTCTCAAATTGACAAACAATGGCTGGTAAACAACAGCGGAAGCTGCAATTGGGACGCCGCCTACCGCTTGAAATGGGTCGGGGGCGACCCGCTGGGAGCGGCGCAAGAGCAATTCCTTCCGCCAGCCAAGGCGGGAAACCAGACGATTGTCCGCATCTTTTTCACGGCGCCGCTCCTCGAAGGTTCATACGAAAGCCAGTGGCAGGCTTACAGCCCGGAGGGTATCGCCTTTGGCAACCCGGTTTTCATCAAAGTTGTAGTCATCCCTTAGTTGAAACAAGCAAGAACTTGTAATTGACTTGTAAACTCCATTCCTCGATTGCCGCGCTATAATAGTCACAAAGAGACATCCGATAAAGGCAAACCCGGTGAAAGCCGGCGACGCAAAGCTATGGGTCTAAAGTCTGCGACTATGACCGCCAGGCTGCCGAAGAATGCAAACTTTGTTTTCGTTTGCCCAGCCTGGCTTCCCAAAAGCCAGGTTTTTTTTCGGATGGCTGTTCAATTTTTTCATACCGATTGGTTCTGTAAGAAAGGAGAAAGGACATGTTACGCAATTTGAAAGTCATCCTGTTCGCGCTCGGCATCATTGTCATTGCGGCAAGCGCCTACGCCTTTGCCGCAGCCAACACCGTTCCCGCCACGAACGCCGGGTACGCCGCATCCGTGGTCAGCGGCTACACCGTGAGCAATATCGTCTACGACCTGGACGATACCGACCCGACGCTGGTGGACGCCATCACGTTTGACGTTTCCCCGACCAGCGGCGCAAATAAGGCGTTGGTAGTCAAGATTCAAACCGCCGATGCGGGCTCATGGACGACCTGCACCCTCAGCGATGGGACCCTGCCCACAGTTCACGCCACCTGCACCTATGGCTCTCTGGCTCTCGCC
>JAIWOB010000146.1 GCA_020217065.1 Chloroflexota bacterium
GACGTGACCGCCCTGAATGTGGTCGCCAGCGGCACGACCGACCCAACGCCGTAAAATTTGCAAGCAATTTGCACGCAATCACAATTGAATATGACCTATACTGGATAGAGCCTGGCTGCGCCAGGCTCTATCTTCCGCGAGAGTCGCGCCGCATGTAGAACATGAAAGCAAACGCCAAAGCGTCAATTTTTGCAAATATCTTTATGCTCGCCGGTTTGACCGTTGTTTGGATTCTGTTTGCGCCGTCGAAAATCGGCGGACAGACCTCTTACGTAATTATCAACGGCAACAGCATGGAACCGGGCTTTCACCGCGGCGACCTGGTCCTCGTCAAAACCGCGACGGAATACCGCGAAGGGGATATTGTCGCTTATAAGGACGCAAAAATGGGCGCGTACGTCTTTCACCGCATTATTGGCGTCAAGCAGGAGCGTTTTATCTTGCAGGGAGATAACAATTCGTGGAAAGACGATTACCAACCGACTCACAACGAAATTGTGGGAAAACTTTGGCTGCGCCTTCCCAAAATGGGCGCAACCGTGGAATGGCTGCGCGCGCCGCTTAATCTGGCGCTGGCGACCGCAGGGTTTGGAGGCGTACTGATGACAAGTTCAAATTTGCAACCCAATTCGCTGCGAAACAGGAAAAACAAAACGCCCGCCAGAGTTTCGCTGGGATGGTTCGAGACGACCCTTTACCTCCTCGGCTTCGCGGCGCTTGCGTTTCTTGTCTTAACCGTTTTTTCCTTCCGCCAGCCGGCAACGCGGGCGGCTGAAGACGTCAAGTATGAACAGACGGGCGTTTTTTATTATTCCGCCGCCAGCCCAGCGGGGATTTACGACGCGGAAGTTTTGCGCTCCGGCGACCCAATCTTTCTGAAATTGACTTGCGGCATTAACGTCGGCTATTCTTACAATATCTCAGGTCCTCTGGAAAGAATATCGGGCAGCCAAAAACTCGAAGCGCGAATTTCAGACGAACAGAGCGGATGGCAGCGCACTTTGCCTCTTAAAGAAGAAACCGCTTTCAACGGCTCCTCTTATTCGGTCGTCGCCCCCGTTGACTTATGTCAAGCGCAGGAGCTGGTGAGCGCGGTGGAAGCGGAAACTGGATTTCGCCCAAACACCTACACCTTGACCATCATATCGCAGACCGCCGTCGCGGCAAAGGTCAACGACCAAGACCTGTACGATTCTTTCACATCCAACCTTGTTTTCCACTTTGACAAAGTCCATTTTTATCTTGCGGACAAGAACGGCGAAACCAACCCGCTACAATCCTCCCAAAGCGGCAGGTTTACCAGCTCCAAAACGCAGATAAACACGGTCAAGTTCCTGGGGCTTGACGCGAACGTTCCCGGCTTGCGGGCGGTGGGACTGGGCGGACTGACGTTATCGCTCCTGTGCCTTTTATCTCTTGGCGCTTACGTTTTTACGGCGGCGCAGCGCGACCCTCAAACGCTGCTTCAAATCAAATACGGTTCAATCGTAATGGACGTTTACGATTACGATTTGGGCGGCGCGGGCATGTTGGTTCAAACCGCCAGCGTGGACGACCTTGCAAAACTGGCGGAACGGCAGAATACCATGATTCTGCGTCTGCCTCGCAACGGCTCGTTTATTTATTTTGCGCGAAGCGATGGCGTCACCTATTACTATAATAGCGGCGAAGGAAAACCGTTATAGAAAGAGGGATGTCGTGAAAACGCGGGTTGTTTTTAAAATTACCTTATTCGGTCTATTCCTGCTGGTTGTTTTGAGCGTCATGAGCGCTTTTGCGGCGGGAATAGAAATTCAATCCAAAAACGTTGGAATTTCCTCCATCCCTGTCCAAGCCAACGACCTTAAACCGCCCGCCTGCTCCTCTCTTGATTTGACCTATATAGCGCGCGGGACGGGATTTATCGCCGGCACGGAAGGAAATGATTTAATTCTGGGCGGCTCCGCAGCCGATACGATTGACGGACGGGGCGGAAACGACTGCATCCTCGCCGCCGGCGGCGACGATACCCTCATTGGGGGAGAAGGAAACGACGTCTGCCTCGGCGGCGCGGGAGCGGACCTCTTCGATGGATGCGAAACAGAGGTTGATTAAGAAGATTTACTTGCAGCCAGATGCGCCTGATACGCCTTCCAGCCCGGACACCAGCCGGTGTGCCACTTCCACAGCCGCGAGAAAAACGATTTCGGGTTGGCTTCGGCTTTCTTGCGCATGGGACAAGTCTCACAGGGGAAGGTCTTTTCTGAGGCGGGGGATTGATTGCCAGTCATCGGTTTACTCCTTGCTTTAAATTATTTTCACGGGACACGAAACGCATCCAGCGCATGTTGGTCTTGCTCATCATTTTACCAACCCGCGCGTCTTATTACGAAGAAAAACGCGTTTTCACCTTAAACGCCGGATACCTTGCCGCCGCTTTTTCAAATTCCGCGATAGGCGCGTCCTTATCCACTGGAATGTGCGGTCTCGCTCCGGGAGCGATTCGCAAATAAGCCTTGAGAACCTGCGCCCTCTGGCTGATTTCCACTTCTTCCAAAAACGCCTCCTCGCGGACGCCATGCCGCAAGGCTGCTTTTCCGCCAGCCGCTTTGAGATTCCGCACCCAGTTCGCTTCCTCTCCCAGCATGGACACGAGATACCGCTCTCCGTTCACGACGACCATGGCAAGCGGAAAACTGATTATCTTTCCAGACTGCCTGCCAACCACTTCCAAAGTCACCAGGTAATTTGGAAACAGTCCCAAAGAATGAAAGAAAGCCCAGCCGCGATTCAACGTTCTGGCAATGAGGTTCGGGCGGCCGCCTTTGTACAGCCATCTTTTAAAAGCCATGGTTCTCCAATCTATGCGTTTAATCCACGCGCATAAAGCCCAGCAAACGCCACAAGCCGCGCATGAATTTGTGACCGCCGTCGGGATTAAGAAATTGATTCGGGCAGGAGCCGGGGATAACCTCAATACCGTTTAACTTGCACATTTCAACTGCGGACTGCGAGACGCTGGTCATGCCCTGAGCCAGCCCGGGCTTGGTACCCATCATGCAGTGCATCCAAACGCGTTTGACGCCCAAGTCTACGCATTGCTGAACCATCCGCTCCGTCACTTTGGGGTTGGTCAGCAAAAAGACCGCATCGGGCTTTTCAGGAATGGATTTCAAATCAGCGTAACAAGGGTCGCCTTCAAACTGCGAAATGCGAGGGTTGACGGCATAGACCTCGTAGCCCGCCTCCTTGAAGTTTTTGTACGCAAGGTTGCAGCCTGTGTCGCGCTTGTCTGAAACGCCGACAATGGCGATTTTCTTCTGCGCGAGAAAATCTTGAACAAGGGCGTCGAGCTTTGACATTGGAAATCTCCCGTTTGTTTTTTTATTTTAAGGATACATACGCCGGCGGGACAAAGGAGTTGCGCGGCAGTCGCTGCGGCGGGCGCCGGCGTTTTTCTAACAAAATTCTTACCGCTGCGCGAACGCAAGCGGGATAGAATCCGAATCCATAGGGCGCTAAAAACAAATCAAAAATCTATGCAGGAGTAGTCTATGACCAGCATGGAAACCCAGCGATTTAATTTCAAAGCGGAGACGAAGCAACTTCTCGATATCTTAATTCACTCGCTCTACAAAGACCGCGAAGTGTTTCTGCGCGAGCTGCTCTCGAACGCGTCCGACGCGCTCAACCGCCTGCGCTTCGAGATGGCGACCAATCGAAACGTCCTTGACCCAGGCGTGGAATTGAAAATTCACATCGCCGCCGACAAGAACTCGCGCACGTTAACGATTCAAGATACGGGCATCGGCATGACGCGGGATGAAATCATCGAAAACCTCGGCGTCATCGCCCAATCGGGAGCGCGAAAATTTTTGGAAGCCGCCAAAGATAAAAAAGCGGACTTTACGCAGGTCATTGGGCGGTTTGGAGTGGGATTTTATTCCGTCTTCATGGTCGCGGAGTCGGTGCGGGTGACGTCCCGCTCATTCCTTCCTCAGGCGGAAGCGGTGAGTTGGTTCGCCAGCGGCGACGACAGTTACGAAATCAGCGCGGCGGAAATGAGCGAACGCGGCACGAGAATCGAAATCAAATTGAAGGAGGACGCCGCCGAATTTGCCGAGGAATATCGCATCAAGAACGTCATCCACAAACATTCGGACTATATCGGCTTTCCCATTTATGTCGGCGAGAGCAAAGAAGCGGTTAACAAACAAACCTCGCTTTGGCGCACCCCGAAACAGGAAGTCGCCGAAGAGCAATATAAAGAATTTTACCGCCAGACCACGTTAGATTTTGAAGAGCCGCTTCTTCACATTCACATGTCCGCCGACGCGCCCGTGCAGTTCTACGCTTTGCTCTTCATCCCCAGCAAAGCGGAACGCAGCATTTTTTCCCTGCGGAAAGACGACGGCTTGAAGTTGTACTCGCGCAATATTTTGATTGACGAATACAACAAGGATTTGCTGCCCGAATATCTGCGCTTTGTGCAAGGCGTGGCGGACTCGGAAGACCTGCCGCTCAACGTCTCGCGCGAAACGGTTCAATCGAGCGGACTGATGCCGAAGTTGAAAAAAGCGCTGACCGGTCAGGTTATCAGGGAATTGGAGAACCTCGCTAAAAACGACGCGGAAAAATACGGCAAATTCTGGAAGGAATTTGGCGTTTACCTGAAACAGGGCGTCGCCACGGCTCCCGCCGACGCGGACAACATCCATCCGCTGCTGCGCTTCAAGACCAATCTCCATCCCGAAACCTGGTCGTCTCTTGAAGAATATGTCTCCCGCATGAAAGAGGGACAGAAAGAAATTTTCTACATCGTCGGCGAAGACCCGAAATCCGCGCTGCGCAGTCCGCATCTGGATTATTTTCACGCGCAAGGCGCGGAAGTTTTGCTGTTAACCGACCCGCTGGATTCATTCATGCTGATGGGCTTGCGTAAGTACAAAGACTTCGAGTTGAAGAATGTGGCGCAAGCCGAAGTGAATTTGAGCGAAAAGCAAAAGCGGGAAGCCGAAGCGGAGAAAATCCCCGCCGCCGATTTCGACAGGCTGGCGGAACAGTTCAAAAAGGTGTTGGGCGAGCGCGTGACCGACGTCCGCGCCAGCAACCGGCTCTCTCAATCGGTGGCGCGTTTGGCGGACGCTGACAATACAACCAATCCTGAGCTACAGCGCGTTTATAAATTTCTTGGCAAAGAGTACGAAATCCCGAAGAAGATTCTGGAACTCAACCCCTCGCACAACATCCTGAAAAACCTGCTTAAATTGGAGACAGGCTCGGAATTGCAAACCATTATCATCGAGCAAATCTACGACAGCGCCCTGCTGGTGGAGGGGCTGCATCCCGACCCATCGAGCATTGCGCCGAGGGTGCAACAGATTATTGAAGCGGCGCTGACAAAAAGGTCTGAGTAAAGTATCCCAAAAGAGGCTGTTATCCTTGAAGACAACAGCCTCTTTTGCTTTAATGGATACGCATCGCGCCTGATACAAAGAAATTGCGCGCCACGAAGGGTTTTTTCGTATAATGTAAAAAACTGCATCCGCCCTATTTGCCAACAGGATAAAAATGAACATCTTTCGAGCAATGACGTTTGTTGTTTCGGGCGTTTTCCTGCTTCGCGTCTTTTTCTCGCCAAGCCTGAACGCCCAGGCGTCCCTCGATGCAGATAAAAATCCCTTCACCGGGACTGTGCGTTTTGAACGTCTTACCGTAGAAGACGGCTTGCCAAACGCCACCGTTCTGTCCGTTTTACAGGACCGGCAGGGATTCATGTGGTTCGCCACAGAGGATGGACTCGCCCGCTACGACGGTTATTCGTTCACGACATTCTTGCACGACGCCGATAATCCCAACAGCCTGAGCAACAACAACACCTTTGCGCTCATCGAAAGCCGCGATGGGTTGATTTGGATTGGAACTGACCCCGGCGGGTTAAACGTTTATGACCCGCAAACGGGCAAATTCAGCCTGTACGTTCACGATGAAAACAACCCCAACAGTTTGGTCAACAATAGCGTCTGGTCCTTGTTGGAAGACAAAGACGGCAGCATTTGGATTGGCACACGCGGCGGGCTGAGTCATCTCGACCGCAAAACGGGGACATTCACCAATTACGTCAACGACCCCGAAAATCTCCGCTCGCTGGCGGGCATAGTGGTTTACCGAATCTATCAGGACCGTTCCGGCGTCGTATGGGTTGGGACGCGCAACGGTTTGCAGCGCTTCAATCCCGAAACGGACGACTTCACCGCCTACCAAAACGACCCCGAAGACCCGGACAGCATCAGCAGCAACAACGTCTGGGCAATGCTGGAAGACAGCGAAGGAACATTCTGGGTTGGGACTCGCGGCGGCGGGCTGAACCGCTTTGACCGCGAAACGGGGAAATTTAAAGCCTATCGCCACGACCCCGACGACCCAACCAGCATCGGCGACAACAGGTTGTGGAATATCTATGAAGACCGTTTCAACAACCTGTGGATTACCTCCGAAAACGGCGGACTGATTTTATTCGACCGCCAAACCGAAACGTTCAAGTCGTTCAAACACGACCCCAATAATCCCTTCACCATCAGCCACAGCGACACTTTCTGGATGACCGAAGACCGTTCCGGCGTGATGTGGATTACCACCCGCTACGGCGGGGTGAACAAACTTTATCCGTCGTTATGGCGCTTCGGGTTGTATCGCAACATTCCCGGCGATATAAACTCATTGAGTTCCAACAGCGTCTATAGCGTCCTTGCCGAGAAAAACGGCATCGTTTGGATTGGCACCTTCGGCGGCGGACTCAACCGTCTCGACCGCAAAACAGGCGAAATGACCGTTTACAGGAACAACCCCGAAGACCCCGATAGCGTTTCGAACGATAAAATCTATTATCTCTTCCGCGACAAAAAAGGCATTCTCTGGGTCGCCACTTCGGGCGGCGGACTCAACCGCATGGACCCGCAGACCGGAAAATTCACAGCCTATAAATATTCCGCTGAAAAGCCCAATATCATCGGCACAAGTTTTCTGACTGTTATCGATTCGGCGGGGAACGGAAAACTATGGGTTGGCACGCTTGGCTATGGATTGGACTTGTTCAACCCGCAAACGGGCGAAATGGACAAGGAATATTTCAATAACCCCGAAGACTCCAATTCGTTATCGGAAGATACGATTTATGACCTCGCCGTCGAAAAATCGGGGCGGGTGTGGATTGCCACCGCGCGCGGCGGGCTCGACCTGCTCGACCCCAAAACGGACACCTTCACCCATCATCGGAACGACCCTGAAAATCCCAACAGCATCCTCAGCGACACGGTTCACGCAATTTATCTCGACGAGGAAAACGGCATGGTCTGGACTGGCACGTCGAACGGGTTGAGCGGTTTGAAGATTGCCTCGGGGCAATGGCGGCATTACACACCCGATAACGGGTTGCCCAACAACAGGATTGTGGGCGTTCAACCTGGGAAAAACAACGACCTGTGGCTGAGCACCAGCAAGGGCGTCAGCAACCTTTCGCTGGAAACGGGGGTAGTCCGCAATTACGACGCTCGCGACGGCTTGCAGGGCGACCAGTTCACAATTGCCAGTTCGCACCGCGGACCCGACGGAGAAATCTTCTTTGGCGGACCCAACGGGCTGACCTTCTTCGACCCCGCCGCCATCACCGACAATCCCTATCTCCCCCCTGTGGTTTTCACCGACTTCCAGCTGTTTAACGAGACCGTTCCAATGGGAAGCGAGCTCCTGCCGCTCCCCATTGATAAAACCAAGAAAATCACGCTGGCGCATGGTCAGTCTGTTTTCACGATAAAATTCGCCGCGCTGAGTTATCAACATTCCAGCAAGAACCGCTATCAATACAAGATGGAAGGGTTTGACAAGGATTGGTCGCCGCTGCGCTCCAAGCAGGACGCGACCTATACCAACCTTGCGCCAGGCGCGTACACGTTCATGGTGCGCGCCACCAATAACGACGGCATCCCCAACGAAACCCCGGCCGTTCTCGAAATCGAAATCCTGCCGCCCTGGTGGGGGACCTGGTGGTTTCGCACTCTGGCTGTGTTAATTGGCGTTTTCGTCGTAATAGGCGGGTTTCAGTTCCGCATCAACAGCATCCGCCGCGCCAACCTTGAGTTGGAACAGCGGGTCAGGCAGCGCACGCAGGAATTGCAGGAGGCGCAGGAAAAACTGCGCGAGCAATCGATTCGCGACGCGTTGACCGGGCTTTACAATCGTCACTATCTGAGAGAAAGACTCGACGCCGAATTCAGCCGCGCCCTGCGCAAGAAACATCCCATCGCGTTTCTGCTGATGGACCTGGACCACTTCAAGGAAATCAACGACACCTACGGACATCTGTCCGGCGACCGGGCATTGACCGCCGTGGCGAATGTGCTTACAACCCACACCCGCAAAAGCGACATTGCCTGTCGGTATGGCGGCGAGGAATTCATGGTCATTATGCCGGAAGTGGGACTGGATGACGCCCTACAACGCGCCGAATATTTTAGAAAGAGTATCGCGGATTTGGAGGTCGAGTCCAACGGCAGAATCATCCGCCTGACCGTCTCGATTGGCGTCGCTATTTTCATGACCCACGCTACGGATAGCGACGTCATCCTTTCCATGGCGGACAAAGCCATGTACCGCGCAAAACAAAGCGGGCGGAACAAGGTTGTGGCGTACTCGCCGGAAGAGCGACCTACGTAATAAACATCGCGTCGCCAAACGAGTAAAAACGATACCCTTCTTTGACGGCGGTTTCGTAGGTCTGTAGAATTTTCTCCCGCCCGGCAAAGGCGCTGACCAGCATAATTAACGTTGACTTGGGCAGGTGAAAATTGGTAATCATCGCATCCACAACTTTGAATTGATAACCGGGAAGGATGAAGACGGAGGTAAAACCAGCGAACGAACTGACGGTTGACGACTGACGGTTGAGGCTGACAGCGGATTCAAGCGTGCGGACAGAGGTTGTGCCGACGGCAATCACCCGTCCGCCGTTTTGTTTAGTCTGGTTGATAAGGTCGGCGGTTTCCTGCGGCAGTTCGCACCACTCGGTGTGGATTTTATGCTCTTCGGGATTCTCTTCGATAACGGGCGCAAAGGTATCCAGACCAACATGCAGGGTTACGTAGGCGGTCTTGACGCCTTTTTGCTGTAATTCGTCCAGCAGTTGCGGCGTGAAGTGAAGTCCAGCCGTGGGCGCGGCGGCGGAACCAACGTCGCGCGAGTAAACCGTCTGGTAGCGTTCGGGGTCGTCGAGTTTTTCGTGGATGTACGGCGGCAGGGGGACATTGCCCACGCGGGAGAGATGCGGTTCGATGGGTTCGGAAAATTTTATCAATCGCTCAGCGTCTTCGAGGATTTCAACAATCTCCGCTTGGACGGCAAAGTCTCCTGACTTTGCAGTATCCCGATGGCGGGCATCATCGGACTCCACGACGACCTTCTTCCCCACCCGCAACCCCTTCCCGCCGACGAGCGCTTCCCAAGTCAGCGAGTCGCGGCGGCGCAGGAGGAGCAGCTCCACGCGTCCGCCCGTTTCTTTTTTGGCGAAGATTCTTGCGGGGATGACTCGAGTCCGGTTCAAGACAAGCAAATCGTCAGGACGCAGAATCAGGCTGAGGTCGCGGAAGATTCTATGTTCCACTTCCCCCGTAGCGCGGTTCAAGACCAGCAGCCGGGACGAATCGCGCGGCTCAACGGGAGTCTGGGCAATGGACGATTCAGGCAGGTTGTAATCGAAGTCGGAGGTTTTCATCTTGAATCGTAATGATAATGGATTAGAATCAAAAGCGGAAGCATTCCATTGTTGCGGAGGCGAACATGAAAATCACCTTTCATGGGGCGGCGCGGACAGTTACAGGCTCAATGCACCTTTTGGAAGTCAATGGGTCGCGTCTGCTGTTGGATTGCGGATTGTTTCAAGGGCGGCGAAACGAGACCTACGAGAAAAACAGAACTTTTCCCTTCGACGTAACAAAAATAGACGCCGTGCTGCTCTCGCACGCTCACATTGACCATTCGGGCAACCTGCCGAACCTGGTCAAGCAGGGATATTCGGGACCGATTTACTGCACGCGCGCCACCGCGGAGCTGACCGACATCATGTTGCGCGATTCGGGGCATATTCAGGAACGGCAGGCGGAGAACATCAATCATCACAAGACAAAGCGCGGCGAAACGCCTGTAGAGCCGCTCTATACCGAGGCGGACGCCGAACAGGTCGAGCCTTTGCTGAAAAGCGTCAAATATGACGAAGCGATTCCCGTGGCGGACGGCGTAACCGCGACTTTTTACGACGCGGGTCACATCCTGGGTTCGGCGGCGATTTCGCTGCATTTGGAGGAGAAGAAACAAAAGAAGCGTCTTTGGTTTTCCGGCGACATCGGACGGCTTGGATTGCCCATCCTGCGCGACCCGGTTTTACCGACCGACGATGTGGATATTCTGCTCATGGAATCCACCTACGGCGACAAGCCGCACCGCGACCCGGAAGAAGCCTACCAGGAAATGAAAACCGTCATCCGCAAAACGCTGGATAGAAAAGGAAAAGTCATCATCCCCGCCTTCGCGGTGGGACGCACGCAGGAGCTGGTTTATAACCTCAGCCGTATGTACGACGAAGGCGACCTGCCCAACGTACCGGTCTATGTGGACAGCCCGCTGGCGGTAAACGCCTCAGACATCTTTAAAAGACACGAAGAATGCTACGACGAGGAGATGAAGGCGCTGGTGCATTCAGGACATCCCGCGCTGGATTTCAAACTTCTGACCTACATCACCGACCTGGAAGAATCCAAAGCATTAAACACGCGCACAGACCCGATGATTATCATTTCCGCTTCGGGCATGGCGGAAGCGGGACGGATTGTGTATCACATCCGCTGGGGCATTGAAAACAAACGCAACACCATTATGATTGTCTCCTGGCAGTCGCCCGAAACGCTGGGGCGCAAACTGGCGGAGCGCGAAAAGACCGTAAAAATCATGGGCGAGACGTATCGCTGCCGCGCCGAAATCGCCACCATCGGCGGACTCTCCGCCCACGCGGGGCAGGATTTTCTGGTGAAATACGCTTCAGCGGTGAAAGGCAAAGCGGACGCCGTCTTTTTGGTGCATGGCGAAGAGCGGGGCGCGCTGCCTTTGCAGGAAAAGTTGAAGGAAAACCGCGTGAAGCATATATACTATCCAGCCCCGCATTCGAGCGCGGAGTTGTAAGTCATAATCCCCCGCAACGCAAAGGCTTATTTGTTCCAAAATTTTGAGATTAAGTTGAACAGGATGGACAAAATCACCGAGACCAAAATCGAACTGGCGACGGGGAAATAAAACGAGCCATTCTCCCCTTCGATGCGGATATCGCCGGGCAGACGACCCAGCGGAACGCCAAACCTGGCGGCAAGATAAACCCCTCCTCCGATGAGGAAGAGGGCGATTCCAGCAAGCATGAGATAACGAGCGATGGTTTCCATAGACTGTGGAAAAATATTGTTCTCGGTCTGCGGTCAATAGTCTACAAGAGCCTCGGCTGACCTTCCTCTGTGTAGGCGTAGCCCAAATGCTCGTAAGCGGATTTGGTGGCGACGCGCCCCTGCGGAGTGCGGTCAAGAAATCCAAGCTGCAAAAGATACGGCTCGACAACGTCCATGATGGTGTCCTGCTCTTCGCTGATGGACGCGGCAATCGTGTTCAAGCCGACGGGTCCGCCGCCATATTTTTCGATGATGGTCTTGAGGACGCGGCGGTCTACGTCGTCCAAGCCAAGCGGGTCCACCTGCAACAAATCCAG